>JBGAKX010000227.1:0-4271 GCA_044224215.1 Blastocatellia bacterium | reverse complement strand
GTTGTTGACCGCCTCGACGTCCACCAGTCCGAAGTCGTCCTTTTCGTCGCTCTTGAGCTTGTGGTGGAGACGCATCGACACCCGAGCCTCTTCGATCGTCGCGTTGAAGCGTTCCCGGTCGTCGGATTTGCCGTGAATCTGGAGGCTCTGCCGCCGCCCGAACAGCTTCTCGTACGTCGAGATCGGAATGTACATATGCTTGTCGAGCGACTGGCCAAAGAAACTGCCGCGGGCCTCCTCGACGCCGACGACGGTCAACGGGATCTCCTTTACCTTGAGTGTCTTGCCGATAGGATCGACACCGGGGAAGTACTTCTCGCGGACTTCGGCGCCGAGAACGCACACAAGGTCGGAGTGGTCGACCTCCTGCGACACGATGAAACGACCCTCCGAAATGGACTTGTCCTCGATGTCGGCCATGTTCGCCGTCACACCGCTGACCTGCACGCCGTAAACGGTCTGGCCGCCCTGGTTGAGGTCTGTCTGGGTTTCGAGTTGTGCGCCGACGTGCGAGCACGAATCGCACGTCTTGACGACCCACTGGTAGTCGTCCCAGTCCAGCCGCTTGTTGCGCTTGTCCATGGCCTGCCACTCGTCCTCGGTCATCTGATCGTTGCTGGCCATGCGGGCGATCATGAAGTGGTTTGCGCCGAGCAGTTTGGCAATCCGGTCGACGACGTACGAGTTCAGGCCGTTGATGGACGCACCGACGACGACGACGGAGGCCACGCCGATGATGATTCCGATGAGAGTGAGGAACGAGCGGAGTTTCTGCGCAAAGATGCACTGCAGGGCAATCCTTGCGGCGTCGATGTAGAAGGACAACGCGTTGCGCATGTATGTGTGGTGGTGCCCGAGTCCCGGTCCGGTTGCCTTGTGGTACGATCAATCGGAACGTTCTGGTTCCCTCAGAATTTGAGGCGTGCACCTCAGTTGTACGAGTGCGGCGAGTGGAAGGGCCTGCAACCGCCGTGTTGCGGCAATCTCATTGTTGACTATGGAGGTTCGGGACGATAGGCTTTGCGCGGTCGACTTATCCGGTCCATAGCAAAAAGCTGCCCCACAGGTCATGAGTGTGAACCAGCACGACGGCGATGATCCGTTTATCGGTCAGGTCCTCGACGGAAAATACAGAATCGACACGTTACTAGGTGTAGGGGGGATGGGCGCGGTGTATCGCGCAACACACATCCTCATGGATCACCCGTGCGCGGTCAAGGTTCTGCATTCGTCGATGATGGCCGATCCGTCGGCGGTTCCCCGGTTCCAGCGCGAGGCGCGCGCCGCCGCGCGAATCCGGCACCAGAACGCCATTGCCGTCAGCGATTTTGGGATCACGGGCGAGAACGTCGTCTATCTCGTGATGGAGTTCTTCCCCGGGCGGAGCCTTCGCCAGATCCTGAAGGACGAGGGCGCGCTCTCGATCGAGCGGACCGCACGGATCGTCGATTGTGTGGCAGCGGCGCTCGACGCGGCGCACCGGCAGGGAATCATCCACCGCGACGTCAAGCCGGACAACATCATGTTGCGGCAGCTTCCGGGCGGCGAGGAAGAGGTGAAGGTGCTCGATTTTGGCATCGCCAAGATCGTCGACCAGCACGCGTTGCACGAAAGCCTCACCATTACGGGCACGATCATCGGGACGCCGCACTACCTGTCGCCCGAGCAGTGCCGCGCGGCAAGCGACCTCGATGCGCGTTCGGACCTGTATTCGCTCGGAATCGTGACGCACGAGATGCTGACGGGCGCGGTTCCGTTCCTCGCAGCGACGCCGATTGCCGTCGCGATGATGCACATCACCGATCCGCCGCCGTCGATTACCGACAAGGTCCCGAATCTGCCGATGGCTGCCGAAGCTGCCGTGCATCGGGCGCTGGCCAAGAAGCGCGAAGATCGACAGAACTCGGTCCTCGAGTATGCCCAGCAGTTCTACAGCGCCGTGTTTGGGTCGATGCCGCCACGCTCCGGCGGGACGAGCTACATGACGAACACGCCTCCCGGGTACTACCCCGGGACGGACATGCTGATCCAGGACGGTCAGGCGACGGTGGCGTTCAACCCTCCGTCGAATACGGGGCAGACCGCGCGGCCTACGCCGTCGAGCGGCGTCGGGTTTCGCACTCCAGGCGGCGGCATTCGCCCGATGAGCTCGGGGGCAGGCCAGCCTGCCGTGAGCGAACACACCGTGGTCAGCGGCGCGATGCCGATGCCCCAGCTCGAGCCCGAGCCACCAACGCAGCTGTTCCGCGGAGAGGTCGTTCCCGAGAAGCGATCGAGCATGATGCTGTATGCGGCGCTGGCAACCGTGCTCGTCATCGTGCTCGGAGTTGCCGCGGCGTACTTTGCGGGTGTGTTCAAGCGAGCCGAGCCGACACCGGATCCCGGGAAGCCGGTCGCAGGCGGACCGACGACTTCGTCTCCCGAGACGCCACCGCCCGGAATGGTGCTTATTCCCGGCGGGACGTTCATGATGGGGCGTGATTCCAAGGACGTGTACGAAGGCCCGCCGCACGAGGTCACGGTCAAGCCGTTTTTCCTCGACAAGACCGAAGTGACGAACAAGCAGTACGCCGAGTTTGTCCTGGCGACCGGCTACACGCCGCCTCCCGACTGGGTGAATGGCAACTACAAGGTTGGGACAGCCGATCTTCCAGTCGTCAACGTCGAGTGGGCGGATGCGCGCGCGTACGCCGAGTGGGCAAAGAAACGGTTGCCGACTGAGGCCGAGTGGGAATACGCGGCACGCGGAACCGAGAACCGACTGTACCCGTGGGGCAACGACTGGATACCAGGACTCGCCTACACCAAGGAGAGCGGGTTGAAGAACCTGCAGCCCGTCGGATCGTCGCCGGACGGCGCGAGCCCTTTTGGAATTCTCGACATGTCCGGTAATGTTTGGGAATGGTGTCAGGACAACTTCAGCCCTTATCCGGGGTCAAATGCAGAGCCAAAGGATGTGACGTTCAAGATCATCCGCGGCGGTTCGCTTGGGGACGAGAAAGAGAAGGCGATGGCCACGTACCGCAACTGGGTTCCTCCAGAGCGCAAGTACGAGGCGCTTGGCTTCCGGTGCGCCAAGTCGGTCGAGTAGCCGCTTCCGGCTCCCGCGTCCTGCTCTGTCTGTTGTGCGTGTCGACGATACTCGTCGTCGCACCGGCGCGCGCGCGCGCCCAGGTCGCGGGTATCGAACGTGGCGGCGGCGTCGACCGGCCGTACGTCCCACCCCGCAAGCGACTGAACAATCCCAAGGTCCCCAAACCCAAGAATTCCACGAAGAATCCGACGAATCCTACCGATCCGACCGTCCCGGTTGCGGATGCGTCGATGATCCCGATCCCCGCCGAGGCGGTGAAGCGGTACGACGCCGGCCGATCCTTCTATGAGAAGGGAAAGATCGAGGACGCCATCAACGAGTTCGAGGCCGCGATCCGCATCGAGAGCCGTTACGTCGACGCCATCATCGATCTCGGCGACGCGTACTTTGACACCGCCAAGGTGGACGAGGCGATCGAGGAGTACGAACGGGCGCTCGTCGTCGACAAGAAGAACATTGACGCGGAGTTCCGGCTTGGTCGCGCGAGCTACGCGCGCAAGGACTATGACACGGCCTACCGCGCGTACACGGCCGTGCTGAAGACTCGGCCCGACGACCCGGACGCGGTCTACAACCTCGCGCTGACGCTCAAGTCGCTGAAGCGGTTCGAGGAGGCCGTGCCGTACTTCGAAAAGGCGATCGTTCTGCGGCGGACGGCGTTCCCGGAAGCGCGGATCAACCTGTCGCGATGCTACTTCGAGCTCGGGAAGCTTGGGGATGCAGAGGCGGCTGCGCGAAAGGCGCTCTCGGAGATCACGGGCGACAATCAGGCGGCGGCGAACGCGTGGTATGCGCTGGCGACGGCGCTCGCAAAGAAGCCGGATCTCGAGGGTGCGACGGATGCGCTCGAGAGCGCGATCAAGGTGTGCGACGGGTGTCCCGGCGATCTGCTGTCGCGGTTCTATCTTCCGCTCGGTGCGATCTACGAGTCGCGTGGCGAGCCGAAGAAGGCGGCCAAGGCATACGAGACGTTTCTGCAGCTTGCGCCGTTCGTGCCCGACTACCAGATGCAGGACCTGCGCGAGAAGATCGCAAAGTTGAAGGCGGCAGCGGCTGGAACGTAGCGGTCGGTTGGTCAGGCACCCGCCACCTACCGGTGGCGGTGCTGTGTCCGAGAGCCGCCTGCTTGCGCAGGCTCGGGACGGGGTTTTGACAGCGACCCACGGTTCCGGTCGCT
>JBGAKX010000226.1:0-4835 GCA_044224215.1 Blastocatellia bacterium | reverse complement strand
GACCGAGTGGGCCGATGCGAACAACGTGCTGACCGGTCGCGTGATCGACGCCGCCACGCGTCAGCCGGTCGCAGGCGCGGACGTGCGAATCCAGGCGAGTCTTACCGAACAGACGACGTCCGCGGCCGACGGGACGTTCACGCTCCGCACGGCGCGACCCGTCGGCGAGAACGTCAACATCGCCGCCGGCGCGCTCGACCCGACGGGAACGCGGCCAGCGTACTACAACACGAAACTGTCGGTTCTGGTTGGCGATACGGGTTTGTCGCTCGAGCTCGTCCCGTCCGTCATGGACGACGATCCGTCGTATGAATTCACCAGCCCTCAGGACTGCCGCCTCTGTCACGGAACGCTGTTCGAGTACTGGCAGGATTCACCGCATCGCAATGCGGCAAAGAACACGTGGGTGCGCGACATCTACGACGGAATGGGAACGCCCGGCACGGGCACGAACGGTTTCGTCTACCGGCAGGTGCATCCGGGACTCCTCGGTGACTGCGCCGAATGCCACGCGCCGATGGATTCGGCAAAGAACCCGGGCGATCACACGGATTTCGCGACGGTCAGCGCGTACGCGCGCGAGTTCGGAGTGTCGTGCGACGTCTGCCACAAGACATACGGGATCACGGACATTCGCCTGCCGGGAGTGCAGGGAATGCAGTTTGCGCGCGCGTCGCGCGAGACGATCTTCGGACCGTTGCCCGATGCCGCGCCGAACTTCCCTGGCGTCATGCGGGCGAGCGACAGCGCGATCCACGAATCGGGCCTTTTGTGCGCGGCGTGTCACGAAGACAACAACGACGCGGACCTCGACGGTGACTACCTCGACGAAGGCTCCGTCCCAAGCGAGGAAACCTACAGCGAATGGAGCGCGAGCTCGTTCGCCGTTGAAGGGCCGGGTTTCAAGTCGTGCCAGGACTGCCACATGCCGCCCAAGGGCGACCTCGCGATGTGCGAGCAGTACCAGCCGGTCGCACGCGATCCGTCGCAGGTGAACTCACACGACTTTGAAGGCACGACGGACGAGTATCTCAAGAACGCCGCGACATTGCGGGTGATCGCACGGCGCGACGGCACGTCGCTCCGCGTGGCGGTGGCGATCACGAACGACCGCACCGGTCACGACCTGCCGGGCGGGACCTCGATCCGGCACGCGATCCTTCTCGTCCAGGCGACAGACTCGAGTGGCGCACAGCTGACCTTTGAGCCGGATTCTTCGTCCGTGGTTCCCGACTACGCCGGAGTCGGCGACCCGACGATGGGGAACTACGCCGGCCTGCCGGGCAAGGGCTTCGCAAAGATCTTTGCGCGAGGCGACGAGCGGCGGGTGTTCTTTACCGAGGCGCTGTCGATCGCCTCGGATAACCGCATTCCGTCCGGTGCCACGGACTGGTCGAGTTACGGTTTTCAGATCCCTGAAGGCTTCGTTCCCGTGCGAGTCGAGGCAAAGCTCATCTATCGACGTGCGTTCCGCGACCTCGCCGAGACAAAAGGCTGGTCATTGACCGGGCATGGGCAGCCAAACCCTGATTTCATCGGACCCGACTTTGGCGTGGTCATGGCCAGCGGCGTCGACAGCATCGACACGGAGGGACCCGCCATCGATCCGCTCAAGGTCGTCAGGAAGCAGGGTTTGCAGCTGCGCGTTGTCTCCGGATCGTCGCCTCTGCTCGTGGACGGAGCAACGGTCGAAGTCACGGATTCCATTGGCGTATTCAGCGGATTCTCGTCAGGGGCCACGTCAACTCTGGCGGAACAAAGCTCATCCAGAAGGGAAAGATCGGAGGCGTAAACCTTAATCAATACTGGCAAATGGGCAGCGTCGCTTTGTGCGTGTCACGAACCCGGACGGAGGCCGCACGGTGCTGTCGCCCGCGGCGGCAGCCGTGCCCAGCCGGTCTTGGAGTAGCGGTAACTCGTTCTTTGACTGGCCTTGCAACGAATCGTTGCGAAGATGGATAGCCTGCGGCCTTCTTGCGGGCCTGCTCGGCGTAGTACTTCCGGGCCGTCTTCTGCCACTTCTCGAGGTACGGAACGAGCGGCTTGAAGAGCTTTGCACGAATGCCGCCCTGGCTGTCGCGCCAGATCTTGAAGTACTTCTCGACGTATTCGCGAGCAGCCTTTTCGATCCGGGTGCCTTCTTCGGCTCGACACGGTCACCAGGTAGTGCTGCGCCAGAAGCGTCAACACGGTCTGGGCGATGAGCGCCTTTGTCTGTGCCTTTGCCGCAAGCTTTTTGAGCCACGAGACATTTGACGGGAGCAGGATCGCGAGCGCGATCTCGCCATATGCGGACGGCGTGCCGGGAACCCGAGGATGGTAGAGCGCAGGAAGCTTGTCGGCGAGGTCCTTCGCGACGCGCGGGTCCGTGATCTTGTCGACGAACACGACCCGCGAAAAGCCACGGAGGTGCTCGACGGGAACGCAACTGACTGCTCGCTGGACCTGTTCTTCGAGCGCCTTGACGGGAATTGTCGCCGTATTCTCAACCTTGATCGCCATTGCGGGACGTAGCCTACACGCGGCCTCCGGGGCTGTCAATCAGGCCGGTTGCGCGCGCAAGGCGCCATCACGTATCGTATCCCTTTGATCGTACAGGGATTTGGTGGTCTTCTCATGAATCGACAGAAGGTGCTCGTCGTCGGGTTTGTTTTCGCCGGGCTCGCGGCCGTCATCGCCGCGACCGACCCCGCGTATGCGCTGTCGCGCGGGCCGTTTCTCGAGCGCACGGGCGCCCCCGAGGAGCAGACGTGCGTCACGTGCCATCGCACGTATCCGCTCGACTCAGGTCCCGGCCACGTCGAGGTCCTCGGTCTGCCTGCGCAGTACCAGCCATCGCAGACGTATCCGATCACTGTGCGAATCACCGATCCCGTCGCCTCGCGGTGGGGATTCCAGATCACGGCGATCACGGACGACGAGGCGGCGGCAGGCTTCTTTCAGACCCTGACCCCGGGTGTGCAGGCGCTCGGGCCGTCGATGCGGCTCGGCCGGTTCTACGCAGAACACACGATTCTTGGCAATTACGACGGCCAGCGGGGCAGCGTCGAGTGGCAGATGAACTGGAAGGCCCCGAGCTCGGACCTCGGGCCGGTGACGTTCTACGCCGCTGGTAACGCAGCCAACGGGGACCACACAGACTTCTTTGATTACATTTATACAACGAACGTAACTATCGATGGATTAAAACGAATTGTTCATGTGTCGCTGACCGATCCGACGAGCAGTGCCGTTATTGGATCGGGCGAGAAAGCGACGATTCGGTGGACGGCGACGGACGGCGATTCGGGAGGACCAGTCTCGTTCCGGATCACGCTGTCGACAGACGGCGGCGAGAACTATCCAAGCGTCATCGCCGACGCTCTGCCCGGCGACGCTCGGTCGTTTGTCTGGACGGTTCCGGATGCGTTGGTCACCGAACAGGCGCGGATACGCGTGACGGCCATCGATCCCGAAGGACTCGAACACGCGGCCTCGTCGCGGATGAACATCTCGATTCATCCAATCGGGCTAGACAACGCGCCCGGCATCATCAACCCGAATCAGGGAACGTTCATTCATGGTGTTGCGATGTCGGACTACGACGGCGACGGCCGTGTCGATGCGGCGTTCGCACGTGCCGGCGGAGGCGTCCTCGTTGCTCACCAGTCGCCGACCGGGGTGCTCGACGACGTGACTTCTGCCGCGGGCATCGACGACATCACCGACGTGCGAGCAGTTGCGTGGGGCGACCTGGACAACGACGGGAAGCCGGACCTCGCCGTCGCATCCGCGGGCTCGACCGCGATCTACCACAATCTGGGCGGCGGCCAGTTCGAGCATGTCGGCGCGCCGACAATGTTGCCTCGCGTACCCAATCCCAAGGGAATTGCGTGGATCGATCTCGATCGCGACGGCCGGCTGGATCTCGTGATTGCCGCGACGGACAGCGTCATCGCGCTGCGGAACTCGGGAACGGGCGAGTTTACTGACGTGACCGCGCAGCTTGGGCTTTCCGGCATCCCTGTCGATGCTGCGGCCGGCGGACCGCTGCTCGCCCTTGGCGGCGAGAACGGATTGAAGCTGTTCAGGTTCGACGGGACGCGCTATACGGACGTCACGGCAGAGTCAGGCGCTGCGGTCACCGCCCGCACGAACGCGATCGTCTGGGCCGACATTGACGGTGACGGGCGGCTGGACATCGTCGCTGCGACCACGCAGGGTATCCGCGTGCTGAAAGGAATTGGCGGCCAGGGTGTCCGGTTCGTCGACATCGGTGCGTCGCTCGGTCTCGGAACGAGCGGTCCCTCGGTGGCCGCGCTCGCGGTTGGCGATTACGACGCGGACGGCGACGTCGATCTCCTTCTCGTGGATGGCGCCGGATCGCCAACCGTCTATCGGAACAATCAAACCAGCGGTTTCAGCGCAGTTACCGAACGTTTTACATTAGCGAGTCGTGTCGAAGGTGCTGTATTTGCGGATCTTGACGGTTCAGGTGCCGTCGATCTCGTGCTTGTTGGCGCCACGATCGATGCATATACCAATCCACGATCAGGCGGGACGGGACTCGCAATCGAAGCGGCCTCGAGCGATGGGACGTTTGGCGTTCCGCGGGACGCGGTGGGCGCGACGGTGCGCGTCGATCTCGACGGCGACGGCGACTGGTCGACGGGACCGCAGGCTGCGTCCGTCGTGACCGGCGCCGGATTGCCGGTCCTTGTCAACGTGCCTGGCGGCGGCTCGGCCGGCGTGCATGTGGATTTTGTCCGCGGCAACGGGTTCCAGGTGATGGAGGACGTTGCGTCCCGCTCGGTCGTCATCGACGAGCCGCAGCCGTTCGCGGTCGGTTCGGTGCG
>JBGAKX010000048.1:0-29987 GCA_044224215.1 Blastocatellia bacterium | reverse complement strand
CTTCGGCGCCCGGGGCGTCGGCTGTATCGAGGTTCTCGAGCTCGATGAACCCGAGGTCGTTCGGGAGCGAATTCAGCTGGCCGGACTCGATCGCGGCAGCGACTCGGTCGGCGCAGAGCTTGAGCAGCAGATCCGTGCGCGTGAGTATCGGCGTGCCATGGGCGTCGACGCGGCCTTCGGCGTCGGCGCTCGTCAGAAAACGGTTTCCGAAGTAGTAGAGGCCGTCGACCATCACGTCAAAGAAGTACCTGGTCCTGCGCTTGGCGGTCTGATCGAGAGCGCCTGTCGGCAGAGCCGTTTGCGCTCCGCTCCAGGTGATCTCCAGACGATGTCCCGCACTGGTCTCCCGCTCGCAGACCGTTTGTGACACGTGGGCTCCTCCGTGCAGGTGAATGGATTGTGTGGGGGACAGGCTTCCAGACGCGCGGATAGTAGCACGCGGGCGTGGTGCAAACAAAACTGCAAAGCTCGCTGCCGGAGGACTTGCTCTCGCCCCGGTAAAACGTGTGTCTGATAACGGCACACGCAAGTTGCCTTTTCGGCTGTCTTCCTCTATACATGCCGCGGACGAAACGGAGTTTCAGACAGAGGAGTCGAAACGGATGATTCGAAACGTGACGCCGGTTGACGCGCAAGCACTCATTGAGAAGGAAGGATACCGGTACGTGGACGTTCGCACCGAAGAGGAGTTCGAGGCGGGCCATCCGGCCGGCGCCGTGAACATTCCGGTTCTTATTGCGGGGATCGGGCCGAACCCTGACTTTGTCCCGGTCGTGAGCGCTGTCTTTGAACCGGACACGCCGCTCGTGCTCGGCTGCGGCTCCGGTGGCCGCTCGATGCGGGCGGCCGAGATCCTGTCACGCGCCGGTTTCACGAGCGTCGTAAACATGGATGGCGGGTTCAACGGCAGGTTCAGCCCGATGGGCGGACTCCTTCAGGCAGGCTGGGCACAGGAAGGGCTTCCCGTGTCGCACGAGCTCACAGACGAAACCAGCTACGCGTCGCTTCGATCGAAGCGGGCGTAGCCGGAATGTCGGGTCGTTGTGGTTGAGCTCAGGGTCGGCGCGTGGCCGTCGCGGTCTTTGCAGTCGTGTCTTCGACTTCGTAGATGATGATCATGTCGACGTAGTAGCCGCCGTTGCCGTCGTCGTGACCCTTTGAGATGACCTGCTTGAGATAGACGTGGCCGTTCTGCCGCACCACGGCGACGTCGCTATAGAACGTCTTGCCGTCGGGGTGGGGCTGGAACTGGTCCTTGGGGAGCGACACGCGCTCGGGCTGGTACTCGGCCATGATCGAGGCGGCCTTGCCGTCCCTGTATTTCACGACCACGTACTTCAGCTCGGGGTTCTGCGACTGGTACGGTTCGTACCAGCTGACGGGAAACAGCAGCTGAGCTTCGCCGTCCGACGTCGTGCTCGCATTGACCATACGGTCGGTGAGCGAGACATTGCGGCCGGCGAACGTAACCGACGTCGACGGCTGCGGGTCATCGATACTCCAGCGCTCAGAGCTGGTGCCCAGCGCGAACGCCTGGTGCACGTCGACGACCGGCTGCGCGGCCGGAGCCGGAGCCTTGTCCGTTGCGCGCTTGACGCCCGACGGCGAACGACCTTGAGCGTTCGTAGCGAACGGGGCGCCGATGCAGACCGCAATCGCAAAACACGAAATCAGGATGCGCTTCATTTTTACCTCCCGGTAATGCCGAGGCAAACTCACCCTTTCTCTTCGGCAATCTGCACGAGAACTTTACATTCATCTATGAAAAGAAAGAAAGTAGGTCATAATAACCGTTATCGGACGCATGTATTGTCATCGGGTCGATTTATCGGCAACGATGGTAACCGTTCACCCGTAAACCGGCCTATTCAGGAGTCTTCTGGTCGGATCTGACCGGTCTTCCGGCTGGGTTTCGACAAAAAACCGGTGAGCGCCTTCGCCACGGCTTCTCATCGTCGTCATCACCATCGACACCCAGACTCGCCACCGTCTCGGCTCACGACTCCGACTGGCTCCCAAAGCTCACCCTGCGCCACAGTGCCGCGTGTCTGAGAAAGCGCTCCGAGATCCGCACGATGTCGCGACACAGACGGACTGGCCTCGGCCCGGTGCGATGCCCCTCAGCCACGCCACTACCGCGTCAACTCGGCCACCAGTTCGTCGGCGTGGTAGATCGTTCGCAACGCCTCCAGCATGCCGCGACTGTCCACAGCGACGTTTCTCGCGCGCGTCTCGTCGTACATGAAGTTGCGCACGAGGCCATACGAGTTCCGGTCAAAGTTCAGTCCGACGAGCTCCGCGTTGCGATCGACGAGTGGCGACCCCGAGTTCCCGCCGATCGTATCCGCCGTACTGACGAAGTTCACGGGCACCGTCATCCGCACCGCCGACTTCCGCTCGAGCCACCGCCCCGGAAGATGATACGGATCCGCGTTTCGCGCGTCCGCCGCCCGTCTGTACATGCCGCCAAACGTCGTGTACGGCGACACACGCCGGCCCTCCGCGACGTAGCCGCGAACCGTGCCGTACGCCAGCCGCAGCGTGAACGTCGCGTCGGGGTACATCCGGTCGCCTTGGATCGCGTAAATCGCGCGCGCGATCTCCCCGTACGCCGTCTCCTCGACTGCGACAACCTCGTTCTCGTATCTCTTCCTGAGCGCGCGCGACTCGGCGTCCACCTCGCGCGCGAGCACGATCATTGGGTCCGTGGAGGCATCAATCGCCGGTTTCCCGCCCGCAGCCAGCTCCTTGCGGAACGCGACGGTTCCAACCTTCGTCCCATCCACCAGCTCGGCCGCACGTACTGCGGGTGTCTTGCCTTTCAATACGGTTGCGACGAACGGCGAATCGGCGCCGAGTTCGCTCTTGAGGAATTCAAGCGACGCCGTCAGCGTGGCCTTCTCGAGGCCCGGATAGATCGGAGCCGGCGAATAGAGTCCGAGCTCGAGCGACGCTCGCGAACTCTCGGTGTACTCGCGGAGCCGCTCGCCGTTTGGCTTGCCATCCTCGTCGGCGATCCGAACGAGTGTTCGTGCCTTGTCGAACAGCGTCGAGTTGAACGCAACACCCCCCTCGAGCAGGCGCAAGCGGATGTAGTACGACATGAGCGCCGTGCGCGCTGCACCGATCGAATCCCACGGATTGCCGGAATCGGACTTCGACGCGGCAGCCTTCCGCAACTCCGCCTCGGTCGCACCCTTGCGCCTGAGAAACGCCTGATCGTTGAGCCCCGCGAACTCTCCCTTCGTGACCTTGAGCGAATTGTTGACGCCAAAAATGTCGTCGTGGACCTGGCGTTCGGCCTCGGCACCGGTCGCCGCGTAGGCGAGCAGCGCCGCGCGCATCGCCTCGAGCCGTCGCAGGTTGAACGGATACTGCACGTCCTTGAGAAACTGCAGATGCCGCACCGTGTTGAGCCTCGACGTCGCTCCCGGATTCCCGGCGACGAACACGAGGTCGCCCTCCCGCGTGCCGCGCTCGGACCACTTCAGAAAGTTCTCGACCCGCGCAGGCTGGTCGTTTTCGTACGCGCGGAAGATGGCCATGTCGAGGTCGAACCGCGGATAGTTGAAGTTGTCCGGGTCCCCGCCAAAGAACGCCACGTCAAACTCGGGCGCAAAAACGAGCCGCACGTCCGTGTACTTCTTGTACCGGTAGAGGTTGTATTGCGCGCCACGGAAGAGCGTGACGACATCACTGCGCAAGCCGGTTGCGTCCAGCGACTCCTTCTCGATGCCCGCGAATGCCGCGCGGCGCCGTGCCGACACCTCGTCGGGCTTCGCGCCCGCGACGGCAGCTTCGACGCGGGCCGTAACGTCCTCGATGCTCACCAGCACGTTCAGCTCGAGGTCGGGCGCCTTGACCTCCTCGGCGCGCGTCTTCGCGTAGAAGCCCGTCTTGAAGTAGTCCTTGTCCGGCGTGCTGATCTTTCCAAGCACGTCCGACGCGATGTGGTGGTTCGTGAGCACAAGCCCGTCCGCCGAAACGAACGCGCCGGATCCTCCGCTGTTGAAGCGCACCGCCGACATCTGGACCTTCTTGAGCCACGCGTCGCTCAGATCGAGCCCGTACTTCTTGCGCACTGCCGTGCGCGGCGGCTTGTTGAACGTCCACATGCCCTCGTCGGCACGCGCGACACTCGCGCACGGGATGGCGGACGCCGCCGCGGCGAACACGACAACTGCATTGCGAATAGCACGTCTGAAATTCATCGGTCTCCCTCAACGAACCTGGTCTGCAACGGACGGTCGCCCACAATAGCACAGGCTGTCGAATTCTTGCCGCGGGCCGAGTCCTACCGGACCCGGCTCTGGCTCACGGGTTGCGCGCGACCTGGGAGCCAGAGCAGGGCGCCGTCGTGCCCGGCCCAGTGCGGCCACTCTTATGAATCCGATCGGAGCGCCACCGGGTAGCCTATAATGGCGAGCGAGCGACGTACGGGCGCACAACGTGCAGTGCCCGCGGGTTGCGTCCGTCATCGATTCTCGAGGGAGCTCCGACAGCAATGACCGACACGGCAAGCATGGACGCGCGCGGCCTCCTTGAAAGGCACCAGGCCGCACTGCTCGAGCTCGCGCGATTCGAAGGCCTCCAGAGCGACGATCGGGATCTCGCGCTGCGCATCCTGGTCGACGTGGCCGCCCGCACGCTCAACGTCGAACGGTCGAGTATCTGGGTCTTCGACGAGGAGCGGACAAAGATCACATGCGTCATGCTGTTCGAACGCTCGTCGCGGCAGTTCACGACTGGAGCCGAACTGCGCGCGGTCGACGTGCCGTCGTACTTTGCCGCGCTCAACGAAAACCGGGCCTTGGCGTCGGACGACGTACTGACAGATCCCGCGATGGTCGAGCTCGTTCCGATCTATCTCGAACCGCTCGGAATCGTATCCATGCTCGATGCGCCGATCAGGCTCGGCGGCCGGATCGCCGGCATCGTGTGCAACGAACACACGGGTGTTCAGCGCACGTGGACGCTCGAAGAGCGGAACTTTGCCGCGTCGATTTCGGACATGGCGGCGATCACGCTCGAGCACTCGGACCGCGTGCGCGCCGAAGCCGAGATCCGTCGTCGCGACGAGATGCTCGACGGCGTGGCACGCGCGGCGAACCGTATGTTCTCGAACGCCGAGCGCGACCTGGCGTACCAGGAGGGCCTGCTGCGCGCGATCGCCGACGTCGCACAGCGCACCGTTCAACGAAGCGTCGCGTCCGCAAACGTGCTCGCGCTGATCGGCGGAGCGCTGTTGGCCGACGCGGTGGGAATCTACTTCCACGCCGGGACGCTCACCTCGGCGGCCGAGCTCGGCGCACGAGACGTGTGGACGGTGGACGGATCCGAACGCGTGCTGCTGCTCGACACCGAATCGGCGCTTCCGGAGCCGTGGCTCGAGGCGCTCAACGGCGGCTCCCCGATCGGTGGTCCGGTCGACGGCCCGGCGAGCGCCCGATCCGTGCTGCTCGCACCGGTTGCCGGCAAGAGCGGCCTGAAGGGAGTGATCGAGGTCGACGCCGAAACGTCCGACCGCGAGTGGACTCGCTCGGAGGAGCAGTTCCTGCGCGCATGCGGGCTGATGCTCGGATCCGTGTAACGCGCGCGTGACGCGTTACGCGAGGAATCCCGCGAGCGCGGCAAGGTCGACGTTGCCGCCCGAGAGCACGATTCCGACGCGCGAGTATCGCTCCGGGAGCGCACCTGACAACACGGCCGCAACGCCAAGCGCCCCGGTCGGTTCGACGAGCATCTTTGTGTAGGTCAGCAGCTCCCGCATTGCCCGGATCAACTCGGAGTCAGGCACGAGGAGGATCCCCGCCGCGCGTTCGCGAACGATGGGAAACGTGAGCACGCCGGGTGTCTGCGGGCGCGCCCCGTCTGCAATCGTCGGGGAAGGCGGCGTGGTCACGCGCACGCCTTCTTCGAGCGAGAGTTGAAAGTCGTTCGCCGTGTCGGGTTCCACGCCAAAAACGTCGGTTTCAGGAGAGCGGCCGGACACGGCGGTGGCGGTGCCGGCGAGCAAGCCTCCGCCTCCGACGGGAACGACAACCACGTCGAGCGATTCCACCTCGTCGAGCAGTTCCAACGCCGCGGTTCCCTGGCCTGCGATGATCGCCGGGTCGTCGTACGGCGGAACGAGCATGCGGCCCTCGCGATCGACGAACTCGCGCGCCACCACCTCGCGATCGTCGCGCATGCGGTCATATCTCACGATCCGCGCGCCGTACGCTTCCGTGGCCGCGACCTTGGCGGCCGGCGCGTCTTCGGGCATGACAATGACGGCATCGACGCCGAGCTCGCGCGACGCGAGTGCGACTGCTTGCGCATGATTGCCCGACGAGAACGCCACGACGCCACGTTTGCGCTCTTCGTCGGTCAGCGACAGCAGCTTGTTCGTCGCGCCGCGGATCTTGAAGCTCCCGCCGCGCTGCAGGTTCTCGCACTTGAGAAAGAGCGATCGCCCGGCCATCGCATCGAGAAGCCGCGAGCGCACGACGGCCGTCCTGTGGGCGCGATCGCCGATTCGCCGGCGGGCCGCTTCGACGTCGGAATAGGACACTGCGAGCGCGGGAGTCGTCATGGATCGGACACTACAAGCGGTCGTGAATACTCGTCAACGTGGGCGGCACCTCGACCACACGGTGCAAAGCGCCGTCGCGCTTCGCTTGCCGGCGCACTCCAAAGGGCGCCAGCAAGCCCGTAGGGCGCGATGGCGCTTTGGACGGCCCCGGAACGGTGGCAGGAGAAAAGAGCGCCGCGCACATCCGATGCATCGGACGGTGCGCGGCGCGAAGTTGCGCAAGGAAGGAACTCTCTATTGCTCGGGCGATCCTTCGTTGACGAGATTGACGTTCCCGTTGACGCCCGACACCGAGATCATCGGTCCACCTTCGCCGATCCGGCCCCGGAAGTTCGACGGCGACATCTTGCCTTCGACCGTGAGACTGCCGACCTCGGTAAACACGTGGCCGTTGATGCCGGTGACGCTGATGTTCGCATTGACCTGCTCGGCGAACTTCAGCACAACCTTGCCGTTGATCCCGCTGACGCGCAGACCCGTGTCATCGAGCCGGGTGACGCCGATCGTGACGCGGCCGTTGACCCCAGAGAGGTCCTGGATCGTGCGCGCGTGCGCGACGTCCACGGCGCCGTTGATGCCCGAGACATGAATCATGCCGTCGATCTCGCCGACACCGACCTTGCCGTTGATGCCGCGAACCGTGAGATCGATATTCCGCGGCAGCTTGAGCTCGACGCGCTGCCGCACTTCTGGCGTGCGATGGCCCTTGTCGTTCTCACCGCGAATCGTCAACCTGCCGCCTGCCTGCTCGATCAGGATCCGGCGATTCTGAAGGTCTTCGCGCTTGCGAGCCGAACGGACGATGTGGATTTCGGCAGACGTCGAATTCGACGTGCCGATCGTGACCGACCCGTTGATGGCCGACACTTCCACCTGGCTACCGGGCGCGAGATCGACCGTCTTGTTGATCTCTTCGCGCTCGGCGAAATCCGAATCGCTCCAGTTATCGCCGTCGTCGTCCGACGCCTGGACGGCCGGGCTGACCGTGGCCGCGAGAGCCGGCATCGCCTGCGGCTCGAGCGGGCCGCCACATCCGAGGCCTGCAACCGACATCACCACAAAAGCTGCCAAAAATGTACGCATGAGTCTCTCCTCCTGTCACTTGTTGCCCGCGGGCCGGCACTTTGCAATGCGCGCCGATCCGCTGAAGGCCTCGATCTGAATCTGTGTGGCGCCGTCGCCAAACCGTCCGACCATTCGCCGGGACACGGGTCCCGCTGCGCCGTCAACGCTCAGGGGGAACGCGGTCTCCATGTCTCCCGAGTACGACGCCATCGTTGCCGTGAACCCTGAGGGCGTGCCGCAGATGTTCATCACCGCGTCGCCCGACATCGACTTGAGCCTGTACTTGTGATCGCGCGAGATCTCGCCGGTGAATATCGCGTCGCCGCTCGCCGTCTTGACGTCGACGTCGCCGCCGACCGACGTCATGTAGATGCTGCCGCTCGCGTTGCCGACTTCGACCGATCCCGTCACGCGATCGACGTGCACGTCGCCGCTGATTGCCGCGATCCGGACGTCGCCCGTCGCGTCGACGAGCACCACCTCGCCGCTTGCGACCGTCGCGTCAACGAGTCCGCCGGAGTGGTCGATTCGCACGTCGCCGCTTCCGGATCGAACGATCAGGTCGCCCTTGACGCCGCTCGCCGTCACCGAACCGCTGCCTGCGTCGATAGCGACCGCGCCGGATGAATTCTCGACCAGGACGTCGCCGGAGCCGGCTCTTACCTGAACGGGGCCGACACCGACTGCCTGCACGTTGCCGCTGTCGCAGCGGATGCGCATCGCGCTCTCGACTCCGGTCACCTTGATGTCGCCACTTCCGGCGAACACTTCGGACACGGGCATCGATTTCGGCACCTCGACGACGAGCGTCACTTCGTGGCCTCGGGTGGAGCGCGTGTTTGGCCGGATATCCAGCGAGCCCGCGTTCGTTGTCGCCAGCGAATCGACCGGAACGGCTGTGCGCACCCCGGTGGTCTCGTCGGTGACGAAGACCTGGACGGCCTCCGCGTTCGTGCCGGTCACCGTTATCGTGCCGTTCGGGTTCGTGACCGTGACACGGCCAGCCCGCGCGAGCGTCGTTCCCGACTGATCGCTCGGTGTGTGTGCCGCCGCAACACCGGTGAGGACGAACCCCACGGCGAGGCCGGCAATGAGTGTTTGTCGAATGCTTTTCATCGGTTCTGTGCCACCTGGTAACGGGCGAGTTGTTGCAAAACGTCCATCTTGTTGTCATAGGCGGCGAACATGTTGAGCACCGCCGTTGGGTCATTCGGGTTCTTCCGGACGGCTTCGCGCGCCGTCAGGATGTTCTGGTCGATCGCCGTGAGCGGTCGTTCGAGCTTGTTTCGAAGGACGGGATCGAGGCTTCCACGCTCGCTCTCGACGTCCTTGGAAAGCTTGGCGATGGCCTTGAGGTAGTCGCGCTCGGCGTCGACAACCGTCGCGGGAAGCGCGGAGACGGCCGGTTTTGGAGTCACGGTTCTGGGTGTTCGCACGGTCTTGCGATCCGGCGGTTGAGATCCCTTCGACGGGTCCTGCGTCGTAGCCGCTGGCGGCTTGGGTGCCTCGGTTCCGCCTCCGACGGGCGCACCCGGCGTCGGGCGAACGCCCTCGTCCTGAATGCCACCGCTGATGATCTCGACGGGCGTCGAGCTCGAGCCGCGCAGAACGGAGAGCGTTACAGCTCCCGTGATCACCAGCGCTCCAACCGCCACCGCCACCGGCACGAACCGCGGCATCGCGACGAGCTGCCGGAACCACTCCGCCACGCGAGCCATCCACGACTGTCCGCCCGGCGTCTCGCCGTCGATCCGCCCAGCAATCGCCCGCCACATGTCGTCGCCGGCGTCGAGCCCGCGATCGTAGCCGGCATAGACCTGCTGTTCGCGGACGAGCGCGGCATAGAGGTTCGTACAATCCGCGCAACCCGCAAGGTGCTGCTCGACGGCGACGCGCTCGGCCTGGCCGAGCTCGCCGTCCAGCAGATCCTCGAGTTGCAGCGATATGCGATCGCACGTCATGACACATTCTCCAGATACGGGCCGATGCGCTTTCGCATTTCGGCCCGGGCGCGATGAACATCGGTCTTCAGCTTTGGTATCGAAAAACCGGTGATCTCGCTGATCTCGTCGTAACTCTTCTGTTGAAAGACCTTCAAGGTGAAGACCATCCGCTTGTCGTCGTCGAGCGCCGCAAGCGCGCCCTGAATCACAGAATTCAGCTCCTTCTTGAGCAGCTCGCCCTCGGGCCGTGGCGCGGGGTCGGTCGTGTGCGTCTCGGGGAGTTCATCGATCCCGACCATCGTGCGTCTGCGGCGCGCCCTGAGCGACTCGTACGCCACGTTCTTGGCGATGCCGAACAGCCAGGTCGAGAGCTTTGTCTCGCTCCTGAGCGACCCGATTCCCCGGTACGCCCTCACGAACGTTTCCTGGGCCAGATCCTCGGCGATTTCGCGCTGTCCCACCATGTCAAAGATGAACCCGGTCACGGGCTTCGAGTAGCGATCGAATATGTGGCGAAACGCCTCATGATCGCCGCTGCGAACGCGAACCTCGTAATCCTCGACACCTGTTGCCGAATCCAAGCGCCGGGCGCCGGTTCGTATGGTCAGCCTCATCACGCTCATTTCAAGCCGCTTCGTCGTCCACGTTCACGCCCGTAGGTGACGGCGACCTGGAAAAGGTTTCATCCGGTGGCGAACATTCTGCGCCAGCAACGGACGGCTTGCCTACCAGGGCGGGGCAGCTCCCACGACTTCGATCTCGCCGGGTTCGCCGACTTCGCCGTCGATCGTCACCTTGGCTCTCGTCATGGTCTCGATGATCGTTGCGGCGGCAGCCGTGTGCGGAGTGATTTCTGACGTGGACATGACCGTTGGTCCGTCTGCGAGCGCCGCATATATGAGGATCTGGTCCGGGAGGTGCTTGTCGAGCACGCGGTGCGACACGAGATAGGACCTGAGCTCCTGCACGGCCGTGTCCGCGATCTGCTCGGGCGCAACATTGGCGTTGGCGATCGCGGTGAATCCCGCGAACACCCGCTCGAAGACCGTCAGCAGAAAGAGCATGCCGCCCGGGGATTCGGCGTGAATCGCCTGCACCTTGATGGCCGCGCTACTGCCGAGCTGCGTGATCCGGCGCGTCGTGAAGTCGCGCTGGCGTTCGGCAAAATGCTCCGAAAGGCCGACGGCGACCGACGTTCCGCCGATCTGCAGCATCTGTCCGCGTTGCGAGAGATCCGCGCTCCGGATCGTGTGTGCCGGCTCGATGCGAACCCGGGCGAGCCCCGGCGCGCCGTCGCCCCATCCCCAGATGTCCGTCACCAGATCACAACGGATTCCGAACTTGCGAAGCGTCGGCAGGAACACCGTCTGCAGATACGTTGCGGTGGGGCCATTGGCGGCGTGCGTCGCGCCGTGGAGCACGAGCTCGGACGCCGCACCCGCCCGCACCAGCGACGGAAGCGCAGTCTGGAGGAGGTTCGTGACCGCACTATGTCCGGTGGAATCTGCGGGGAGAGCAAATTCGAAGTTGCCCGAGATCGTCGCCCCCGGAAAGAACTGCAGCTCGTGGGAGCCGACGTCGTCGCCGTCGACCCGGCCATGCGTGATCGTCGCCATCGCCTTGGCGACGGCAACGAGATCGGGCCTCAGACCGGGAGCCCGGCGATTCCGCCGGATGCCGGTGATCGTGACAGGTTGCCGGAGCACCGCGGCGACCGCGAGCGCGAGCCGGACCGTATGACCACCACCTTGTCCGAGCGATCCGTCAATCGTGTACATGGGCAGTGATGGATCGTCAGTCGAGCAATGTCGAGGGCTGCTCGTCCGGACGCCCTTTCACGATCAGAATATGTGCCCGCGATCCGCGTGTCACCTTGTCCGCGACCGATCCGAAGATAATCTTGCCGAGGGTCGGCCGCCCGTGCGGCGCCAGTATGATCATGTCGACGCCGAAAAGCTCCTCGAACCTGAGGATCTCCTCGGCCGGTTCGCCGTCGCTGACGAGAAGATGCGGTTGAACGCTCGCTCCGCGGCTCGACGCGATGGCAGCAAGCCGTTCACGCACCCGCTCGCGCGCTACCTCGGCGCGCGACGGCTCGACCGCAAGGTCGCCTGCCGACGCAGGACCCTCGATGACATGAAGGAGGTAGAGCTCGGCCTTGTGGCTGGCGACGATCTGCAGCCCCGCATCGACCGCGGATTCCGTGGTCGCCGAGAAGTCGATCGGACAGAGGACCTTTCCTACTGTGAACACAACAGCTCGTCGCCAGCGGACAGGCGCCGCTTGAGCGCCTCGACGAGAAAGTTCTCGAAGATGATCCGGCCGTCGCGGGATTCCACGTGGTGGTCCCAGAACGACTTCTTGCGGTTCCAATCCTCGAACGACTTTTCGATGTGAAACTGCACCGTGTAGATCAACTGCGCGGGCGTGCGGCGCACAAGCATCTGGATCGGGCACATGTAGCCGGCCGCAAGCAGTTCGAATCCGTCGGGAATCCGGTCGACCATCAGGCCGTGGTTCTGCCAGACCCGCATGATGCCCGCATTGTTGTGCCAGCCGTGGCGGGCAGCGTCCCGGTCCTCGATCCGGTCAAAGATCGGGTCGTGTTTGACGATCTTGACGTACCGGTATTGATACTCATTCAGCCGGTTCTTCCTGCGCTCGGATGCTTCCTTGCGATCGATGGTCACGATCTCGGCGCCAAACGCGATCCCGACCAGCTGGTGGCCGCCACAGATTCCAAGCACAGGTACCGACGTGTTCCGGACCCAGTCGCTGAACCCCGCGATCATCTCGGGCTGATAGAAGTCAAAGTCGCGCAGCGTCCCGCTCAGCACGACTGCGTCGGCGTCGAACGCGTCGAGCGCCTCGCGCGTAACTTCCGACAGGTGCAGCACCTTGATCTCGGGCGTCTCGGCCAGGTTGCGGATGTTGTGCTCGATGTTCGCCAGCGCGAGCCCGGTGATGTAGCGATCCTGCTTGAGCCACGCCTGCTCGTCGAAGTTCGCCTCGCGACGCGCAACGGCCGAAAAATCGGTGGCCTCGTGAATCAGGTTGTTGACGACGACGACGCGGATTGCACCGATGAGTTTCTCGGGCTCGTCGGCGGTCGCGGCGACGGATGACACGGGCGCATCCGAACCAATCGTCGTGCTCTCGTGGTACGTGTTGCTCACAAGGGGCCCCGATATGAACAGATTGTGTTGTCTGTGTTACGCCAGCGCAGAAAATTCATCATAACCCGATCGATTCGGCAGCGGCAAGGCGGGCGTCTCTCACGCCAGCGCCTCGGCACGTCGCGTCGTGATCGACTCAAGAAACTCGAGGTCGACGTCAGCGCCGATGCCTGGACCTTCGGGCAGCAGCATCCGGCCGTCCGGACCGACGCTCGGCCGCGGCGTGACGATGTCGCGCGTCCAGTACCGACGGCTGTCGGATACGTCACCGGGAAGCGTGAACGGCGCGAGGCTCGACATCGCCGCGTTCTGCAGCCGGCCGATCCCGGCCTCGAGCATTCCGCCGCACCAGACGGGCACACCGTGCGCGGCGCACCGCTCGGCGATCCGTCGGGCCTCCACGTGGCCACCGACTCGCCCGAGCTTGATGTTGATGATCCGGCACGCGCCGATCTCGAGCGCCTGCCGCGCCGTCTCGTCGTCGACGATCGACTCGTCGAGACAGATCGCCGTCGTCAACTCGGCCTGAACCCTGGCGTGGTCGATCAGGTCGCCGGCGCGGAGCGGCTGCTCGATCATCAGCAGGCCGAAGTCGTCGAGCGCCCTCAACGTGTCGATGTCCGCGAGCGTGTACGCCGAATTCGCGTCGACCGACAGGACGATGTCGCCAAACCGCTCACGGACCGCGCGGACCAGCGCGACGTCGCGGCCCGGCGCGATCTTGATCTTGATGCGCTGGTAACCCGCCGCGAGCTCCTTCTCGACCTTTGCCAGCAGACCGTCGACGGTCGGCTGGAGCCCGATCGAAACGCCGCAGTCGATCGACGGACGCTCGCCGCCAAGATGTCGCCACAGCGGGATCCCGGCGAGTCGTGCCTCGAGGTCCCACACCGCGTTCTCGACCGCGGCGCGCGCCATTCGATGGCCGCGAATCGGCGCGAGGCGCGCATTCACGTCGGCTGCATCGGCGAGCGGCTCGGCAAGGAGCGGCGGGATGACGAACTCGCCGAGCACGACCCACGCGCTGTCGGTGAACTCGTCGCTGTAGAACGGACCCTCGCCGACGGTGCACTCGCCCCAGCCGACGGTGTCGCCGGATCGAACGGACGCGATGATGATGTTACGCGTCGTCGTGACGCCGAAGCTCGTCTCGAACGGAGCCAGCAGTTCGAGCCGGATCTCGCGCAGTTCGACGCTATCCAAGCGCATCGGCCGCATGCTCCTTGTCGACGGCAAGATACCTGCTGAGGCCCGCCGCCGCGTCGCGCCGCAGACCCACGATCGTGTGCCCTTCCGCGAGCACGCGCTGGAACGCCTCGCGCGTGCGCAGCCGCCATTCGCGCGACACCGTCTGATCAACCTGCTTCAACGCGTTGATGTCGTCGGGAACCTCGATGACGGGATGCGCCGATTCCGGCGCCGGGACGCCACCCGACACGGCGCGCTCGACGCGCGGCGACGCGACCCACCACTCGGCGAACACGCGATCGGAACCGATCCCGGCGTCGAAGACCGACGCGTGGGCTTCGCCGTAGAAGTTCTCTTCGTAGCGGCGGACGATCGCGCCGAGCTTGTTGATGTTCAGGTGCGCGTTTCGCGACTGGAGCGGATCGAACGTCCACACGATCAACTCGACGCCTTCGGCGAGCGCGCGCTGTCGCTGCGCGAGTTTGAGCCGGTAGCCGATGCCGCTGTCGCGGAGTGCGGCGTCGACGGCGAGCATGTGCGAGTAGTACGCCGCGCGCCCGTCGTACATCGCGCGCAAGGTGTGGACGAAGCCGAGCAGTCTGCCCGCACTGTCGAACGCGCCGATGGGGCTGATGCCCGCCCAGCGCGCGATGATGAAGAGCCGTGCCGGAGTGATGTCGACGTCGGGCATGCCCCACGTCTCGCGCTGCAGTTCGATGCACTGGTCGATGTCGGCGATCGTCGTGACGTCGCGAAGCGAATATTCCGGCACCGCGGGCTCCTTTGTTCGGGATTGGACTGGTTTAGCGGAATCCGGTATTCGAAGCAACCTTTCCCGCGCCGAATCCGATGATGGGGCACGAGTGGATCGCCGGCCCGGAAAAGCACGTTATCTTGTGGCACGGCATTCGGGCCATCGGGTATATTGGGGCAGTCGACGACGCGAGTGCCCGTCCGAAGACGTATTCGCTTCACGAAAGGAAACGCAATGGCAGAGGACAAGAAAGAGCGCGCGCGTGCTGTCGAGCAGGCGATCGCACAGATCGAGAAGCAGTTCGGCAAGGGGTCGATCATGCGGCTCGGTGATCAGAAGGTCGTCGACATCCCTGCAATTTCAACCGGTTCCATCGGTCTCGATGCGGCGATCGGCATCGGCGGTCTCCCGCGCGGACGCATCATCGAGATCTTCGGACCCGAGTCGGCGGGCAAGTCGACGCTGGCACTCCACGTCGTTGCCGAGACGCAGAAGGCCGGAGGCGTCGCAGCCTACGTCGACGCCGAGCACGCAATGGACTCGGAGTACGCCGGCAAGCTCGGCGTCAGCATCGACGATCTGCTGATCAGCCAGCCGGATTCCGGCGAACAGGCGCTCGAGATCGTCGAGGCGCTCGTGCGATCGGGCGGAATCGATCTCGTGGTCGTCGATTCGGTGGCGGCTCTTGTGCCGCGTGCCGAGCTCGACGGCGAGATGGGCGACAGCCTGCCCGGTCTGCAGGCGCGGCTGATGTCACAAGCGCTCAGAAAGCTGACCGCAGTGGTCGGGCGCACGAACTCGTGCCTCATCTTCATCAACCAGATCCGCGAAAAGATCGGCGTGATGTTCGGCAGTCCCGAGACGACGACCGGAGGCCGCGCGCTGAAGTTTTACAGCTCGGCGCGTCTCGACATCCGGCGGATCGGGCAGATCAAGGACGGAGAGGCGATCGTCGGCAGCCGGACGCGCGTAAAGGTTGTGAAGAATAAGGTTGCGCCGCCATTCCGCGAGGCCGAGTTCGACATCATGTATGGACAGGGCATTTCGCTCGAGGGCGAGCTGCTCGATCTGGGTGTCGACAACAAGGTCGTCGAGAAGTCCGGGGCCTGGTTCAGCTACAGCGGCGAGCGGCTCGGACAGGGCCGCGAGAACTCCAAGACGACGCTGCGCGAGAACGCGGACCTGCGCGAACGGATCAAGGCGGATCTCCGGCGAGCGATGGGTATCGGCGCTCCGGAGGCTCAGGCGGCCGGCGCGGCCGAGTAGTTTCCCTGCCGGGTGCGGAGGGCCGTTACGGACTGGTCCTCCACGCCCCGTTGCCGCCGAGTTTCGGCCAAAACGAATACCAGCTGAACAGAATATGGGTCGGGGGGCGATCCTATTCGGTCCAGCTGGTATGGGTGGGTGACTATGCGTTTGCGAGTTCGGGGAGCCAGCTTTTTAATTCGGGGATGCGAATTGGCTGATGTCCTCGTCAACTCTGCGGCGCATTGTAGTCATGGTCCAAGTAACTGTCAACTATATTATTTTTCAACGACTTGTGAGTATCGTCACAAGCATCGGCGCGTCCGGAGCTCCGTGCGTCGAAGCACAAAATATGGAGTCCGCGGCGGCCAATACCCCCATCCAATGTGCCGGTAGTTGACGCTCCGCATGCGTTTTGCTACGATCGGCTCACTTCGGTACCGTCAGGATTCGCTCCCAACACGCTCGGCCGAGTCGAGGACTCAGGGATGAAGTGCCCAGTCTGCAGCCACGTCTATCCGGACACGCTCAGCCGATGCAGCCGATGCGGCAGGGTCGCTCCTGACCAGCCGGCCCAACCCACTGCCGGATCGACGCTTATCGAGTTCCCATCGTCCCGCCAGGTCCGAAGCTCGCTGCCCGACTGGCGTCTCGAGCTCAACGAAAAGGTCCGGGCGATCAAGGCGCGCCGGAGCATGGAGGCGCTGGTCGGTGAGGCGACGATGCTGCGCGAGGTCGAGCCGCTTCCGGACATGGAGCAGCAGGCTCCTCCCGAGCCGGATCCCGACGATCACGAAAACCCCATTGTTCGCGCGGCCTTGAACCGCGTGCGCCGCGCGAGCGAGAACGCGGCCCGCGTTGCCCATCAGTCGTCGAGCCGCACTGCGGCGGCCGCGCGGATGCCTGCGGTTCCCGCATCCGAGCCGATGCCCGAGCCCGCTCCGCGCATCGTTCCCGTCCCCGACCTTCCGCCGCCGCCACCCGCGCGGCGGACGTTCCTCGAGCCCCGGCCGTCGCAACCGTCATTATTGTTCGATCCTGCCGAGCTGCTCGAAGGGTTCGACGAGGATCTGAACCCGCTGCAGGCAACCGAACAGCCCGAGGTCGCCGCAGCCGCAGCCCCCGAGCCGGTCCGGTCCGGGCCGCCGCACGGGCGGCGTCTTGTCGCGGGGCTCGCCGACGCCGCGATTCTCCTCGTGGTATCGGTACCGTTTGCCGCGATTGCTTACGCGACCGAGGCGGACTTCCGAAAGCCCGGCGTCATCGTCCTGCTCGCGATTGCGTTCACGGCGCTTGCGCTGTTCTACCTGTTCTCGACCGTGGGTGTCAGCGGTCGAACCGTCGGCATGATGCTGAGAAGACTGCACATCGAGACCGCCGACGGCGAGCGGCCCGGTGTTGTCCGGATCGCACTGCGCGCGATCGGCTACCTCGTATGCGTCGCGACGGCGGGACTCGGTTTTGCGTGGATCCTCGTGTCGGGGTCGCGACGAGGGCTCCACGACCTGATTTCGGGAACGCGCGTCGTCGAGGACTGAGCGCCGCGGGGCGCGCCTCGCCCACATGGACAGCGTCTTTCTTACGGCCGTCGTCGATCACCTGCGACAACGTCTCGAAGGCGCGTCGCTCGGACGCGTGTGGCAACCCGCCGCGACGACGCTCGTGCTCGACCTCAGGTCATCTGACGGACGGTTTCTGCTCGTGTCGTGCAATCCTACCGACCCCGAGCTCTACCTGACGTCGCGGGCCATATCGGATCTCGAACCGAAAGGGTCCGCAGAGCGCGCGTTTGCCGCGCTTCTGCGCAAACGGCTCCGCGGATCACGCGTCGAGCGCATCGCAATGCACCCGTCCGACCGGATCGTCGCATTCGAGTTCCAGCCATTCGGCGCATCGGGCAACCGCGAGCGCCTCGAGCTTGTCGTGGCCCTGACAGGCCGCTCCGCGAATGCATACCTCGTCGACGAGTCCGGCACACTCGTCGGCAGCCTGCGGCCCGCGCCGTTGCCGGGCGTCGACCCTCCGAGACTGCCCCCCGACGCGTGGAGCGAGCGTCAGGATCCCGAACTCCTTCCGGCAAAGCTGTTTACCGTCACGACAGAGCGCGGGACGCGTCTGGTGCTCTCGCCTGGACGATCCGAGCCACCGCACGGAACGCCGTTCGAGACCTTCGACGATCCAAGCGCAGCCGCGGACGCGCGTGCGCGCAGGCTCGAGTCCGAGCGCGCACTCTCCGCTGCACGCCAGGGCGTTCGCCAACGCGCGCGCGCCGCGCTCGAACGCGCGCAGCGCTTGCAGCTGGCCATTCGCACTGACATCGCCAACGCCGCCGGCCACGAGCGCGACCGCGAGCTTGCCGAGTCGCTGCTCGCACAGCTCGGCACCGCACGTGCCGAAAACGGCCACATGGCGTTCGTCGATCTGTACTCGGACGACCAGCGGACGGTCTCGCTGCCGTGCGACGACGGCGAGACGCCCCAGAGCGTCGCCGAACGGCTCTTTGCAAAGCAGCGCAAGGCAAAGCGAACGCGCGAGAAGGCAGGCGCGCGGCTCGTCGAGGTGAAACTTGTCGTCGAACGGCTCGCAGCCGTCGTGAGCCGCATCGACGCCGCTGTCGACCTTGCCGCTCTCGCCGTCGCCGAACGCGAGCTCGACTCCGTGCTCGGCGTCCGGCGCGTCGCGAAACCCGCGGGCGGGAGGGCGGCGGAGCCCGCCGTCGTGCGCGGCGCTCGACGCTTTGTCTCGACGGACGGATACGAAATTCTCGTCGGGCGATCGAGCAGCGCGAACGACGCGCTGACGTTCAAGACGGCGCGACCCTCCGACCTGTGGCTGCACACCGCCGATTACCCGGGCTCGCACGTCGTCGTGCGGAATCCGGTGCGCTCCGCCGTTCCTCAGCGGACGCTGCGCGAAGCCGCCCAGCTCGCCGCCTTCTACAGCGAAGCGCGCAACAACGCAGTCGTCGACGTTCGATACACCGAACGTCGTTTCGTCACGAAGCCGCGAGGCGCCGCGCCGGGCCTCGTCCGCATCGCGCACTTCAAGACCATCGCGGTGTCGCCTGCTGCCGACCTCGACCGGCCGCCTGCCGAGTAGTCACGTGCCTGGAAAGCGAAAACAGCCCAACCGATCGTCCACACCGGAATCCGGCGACGGTCTTGCCCGCATCGACCGGTTTGCCGTTGCGGTCGACCTGGTCGTGTTCACGATCCGTGCGAGCGCGCTGCATGCACTGCTCGTCCGGAGAGCGATCGCTCCGTACCGCCACGCCTGGGCGCTTCCAGGCGGTTTCGTACGCGACGGCGAATCGCTCGAGGCGACGGCGCGCCGCGAGCTCGCCGAGGAGACCGGTGTCTCCAATATCTACGTCGAACAACTGTTCACATTCGGAGCGCCCGGGCGCGATCCACGGGGTCGCGTGATCTCCGTCGCCTATGTCGCGCTCGTCGCTCCCGATGCGCATGTCCTCGCGGCGACGACGGACGCCGAAGACGCCGCGTGGCACCGCGTCGCGGGTCTTCCCAGGCTTGCGTTCGATCACGCGTCGATCGTGGCGTACGCGCTCGAGCGGCTCCGCAACAAGCTCGTATACACCGGCGTCGGCTTTGCGCTGCTGCCCGCCGCCTTCACGCTCACCGAGTTGCAACGCGTCCACGAGATCATTCTCGGGGCGCCCGTCGACAAGCGAAACTTCCGAAAGAAGGTGCTCGCGATGGGGATCGTCGAACCGACCGGCGAGCGTCGGATGGACGGCACGCACCGGCCCGCGCGGACATATCGATTCTGCGGCACGATCCCCTGATACCGGTGTCCCCGACCTCGGCGGGCGGGTGTATCATGCTGACGAGAACCGAGGGGGTATCGTATGAGCCGTCAAAAGCGCGGGGATCGGTCCGGCGGCGGTACACAGAGGCCATATCGAGAGGGCTTCCGGCTCGCGAGCGACCCGCTGCCGAGCTGGCGCGACGCCAAGATTCGTCTCGAGCGCTGGCTTCTGAGCGAGGCGCTCGTTGCGACGAGCGGAAACATGGCCGCCGCGAGCCGGCTGCTCGGAATCACAAAGGTCGCCGTGCTGCACGCGGTCCGGCGGCATCACCTTGAGTCGCTCGCGCGCCACAGGGCCGCCTGACCGTCGGATCCGACGTCCCAGACAGTCGTGACTCTGGCGTGAAAGGGCCGACGTGTGCTATCTTCACCGGCTTTTGAACCATATGTCATAGATCATCTTCTGAGGAGACGTACCGAGCATGTCCACCAGCGCTAATACCGCGAACGCGGAGCTGAAGGTCGGCAAGGTGATCCAGGTCATCGGACCGGTCATCGACGTTCAGTTCGACGAAAAGCATATGCCGCCCATCTACCAGGCCCTCCGTGTCACCAGCGAGGGCTTTGAGTCGGCCACGCCGCTCGATCTGATCGTCGAAGTCGAACAGCACATTGGCGAGGGCCGCGTTCGGACCGTGGCGATGCAGCCCACGGAAGGCATTGTGCGTGGCATGAAGGCCGTCGACACGGGCTCGTACATCCAGACGCCCGTTGGCCGCGGTACGCTCGGTCGCGTCATCAACGTCGTCGGCCAGCCGGTGGACAACCTCGGTCCCGTCGAGGTCACGACCTACTACCCCATTCACCGACCGGCGCCGTCGTTCGAGGACCAGTCCACCGCGCAGGAGATGCTCGAGACGGGCATCAAGGTCGTCGACCTCATCCAGCCGTTTCTTAAGGGTGGAAAGATCGGCCTGTTTGGCGGCGCGGGCGTCGGCAAGACCGTTCTGATCATGGAGCTGATCAACAACATCGCCAAGCACCACGGCGGATTCTCGGTGTTCGCCGGCGTCGGCGAGCGGACGCGCGAGGGGAACGACCTGTGGCGCGAGATGTCCGAATCGGGCGTGATCGTTCCGGGCAAGCCTGCCGAATCGAAGGCCTCGCTGATCTACGGCCAGATGACCGAGCCTCCCGGCGCGCGCATGCGCGTTGCGCTCACGGGCCTGACCGTTGCCGAGTACTTCCGTGACGAAGAGGGCCAGGACGTGCTGCTCTTCATCGACAACATCTTCCGGTTCACACAGGCAGGTTCCGAGGTCTCGGCACTTCTCGGCCGCATGCCGTCGGCGGTCGGCTACCAGCCGACGCTCGCCAACGAGATGGGCGACATGCAGGAGCGCATCACATCGACCAAGAAGGGCTCGATCACGTCGGTCCAGGCGGTCTACGTTCCGGCCGACGACTACACCGATCCGGCGCCCGCGACCACCTTTGCTCACCTCGACGCCGTCACCGCGCTGTCGCGCCAGATCGCCGAGCTCGGTATCTACCCGGCCGTCGATCCGCTGGCCTCGTCCTCGACGATCCTCAGCGCGCGAATCCTCGGCGACGAGCACTACGAGACGGCGCAGGACGTCAAGCAGACGCTGCAGCGTTACAAGGACCTTCAGGACATCATTGCGATTCTCGGCATCGACGAACTGTCGGAGGACGACAAGCTCACGGTCGCGCGTGCTCGCAAGATCCAGAAGTTCCTGTCGCAGCCGTTCTTCGTTGCCGAGCAGTTCACGGGCATCAAAGGCAAGCTGGTGCCGATCAAGGAGACGATTCGCGGATTCCGCGAGATTCTCGACGGCAAGATGGACCACATTCCCGAGCAGGCGTTCTACCTGCAGGGCGGCATCGACGACGTCTATCAGCGTGCCGAGGAGATGGCCGCAAAGGTCTAGGCCGGCGCGACTCCCGACATCCGGGGGAACCCTCGCCGGCCCGGCCGGCGAGGACCTCCCAGGGTTGCACCCCAGACTTCCCAAGGACTTATGGCGGACACGATCCAACTCGAAATCGTCACACCCGAGCGAATGGTCCTCGACACCGAGGTCGATTCGGTCCAGATTCCCGGGCTCGAAGGCGAGCTCGGAATCCTCCCCGGACACAGCCCGCTCTTCTCGCAGCTCAAACCGGCGGGACTCCTCAGCTTCAACCAGAAGGGGGCGACGTCGCAGCTCGTCATCAGCGGCGGGTTTGTCCAGGTGATGCCCGACCGCGTGAAGCTGCTCGCCGAAGCGGCCGAACGGCCCGAGGAGATCGACCTGCAGCGCGCGCTGAAAGCCAAGGAGCGCGCCGAGCGGCAGCTCGCCCAGTCCGATTCGATAACCGAGATCCGCTCGGCCGAAGAGGCCCTCGAACGCGCCACGACGCGCATTCAGATCGCGGCCAAGAAGTAACCGTTTCGCCATCCGCCAACGGTATGCCGTTGAAACGGTTCATCGCGTGGTCGGTCGCCATCGCGGCGGCGCTCGCAATCGCCGGATGCCGCCGCGACGGGCGAACCCCCGTCATCGTGTATTCGCCTCACGGACAGGCGCAGCTGCAGGCGTTCGAGACGAGATTCGAAGCCGCGTATCCGCAGTACGACCTCGAGCCCGTCGACCTTCCGTCGCAGAACATCCCTGACCGCCTGCGCGCCGAGCGCGCAAATCCCCAGTGCGACGTGTGGTGGGGCGCGAGCGCGGTGACGTTTGCGCAGGCCGCCGACGAGGATCTCCTCGAACCGTACACGCCCGACTGGGCCGACCAGGTTTCCGCCGATGCGCGTGACCCGCAATCGCGTTGGATCGGAATCTACGAGACGCCCGAAGTCATCGTGTACAACCCGCAGGTCGTCGCCCCCGAGCAAGCGCCGCGTGACTGGGACGATCTGCTCGATCCGAAATGGCAAGGACGGATCATGCTGCGCGACCCCGGTCCGTCCGACACGATGCGCACGATCTTTGGCGCGATGATCGTCCGGCACTGGGCAGAGCAGAACGGTCCCGAGGGCGGCTACGAATGGCTGCGGCGCCTGGCCGTCAACACCAGGGACTACCCGGCGAGCTGGGACGCGGTGCTGACGGCGCTCAACCGGCAGGAAGCTGCGCTGACGGTATGGAACATGCCGGACGTCAAGCGCGTCGTGCTCGAACGCGGCTACCACCTCGAGATCGTGTATCCCGCAAGCGGCTCGCCCGTCGTGACCGACGGCATCGCCGTCGTCCGCGGCGCGCCGCACCAGGCCGGCGCGCACGCGCTCTACGATTTCATCAACACGCCCGACAATCTCGCATTTGCGGCCGCAAAGTTCTACCGTATCCCGACGCGCCGCGACGTCGACCGGGCGACCCTGCCGGAGTGGATGCGCGCCCTGACGTTCGAGCGGATGCCGTTGGACTGGACCCTGTATCGAAAGAACATCCGGGAGTGGATGCGCGTGTGGAACGACCAGATTCGCGGAGCGACGGCTCAATGACGACTTCCGGGCGCGTGTTGTCCATCGAGGGGCTCTCGTTGCGTTACTCAGGCGCCACGTCGCTCGCCGTCGACGACTTTTCGCTCGAGGCGGATCGCGGCGAGATCATCACCCTGCTCGGACCGTCGGGCTGCGGCAAGACGTCTGCGCTGCGACTCGTCGCCGGTCTCGAACAGCCTGGCGCCGGACGTGTGTCGCTCAACGGCAAGGACATCACGGGTTGGGCGCCCGAGCTTCGCCGGATGGGGTTCGTGTTCCAGAACTACGCGCTGTTCCCTCACCTCACCGTTGGCGAGAACGTCGCGTTCGGCCTGAGGATACGTCGCGCGTCGCGCGCCGAGATCGACGAAGCGGTTCGGTCGTCACTCGCGCTCGTGAATCTCGAGGGGTTTGAGGACCGCCGCATCGACCAGCTCTCCGGTGGCCAGCAGCAACGCGTCGCGCTGGCGCGCGCGCTCGCGATCACACCCACTGTCCTGCTGCTCGACGAACCGTTGTCGAATCTGGACGCGTCGTTGCGCGAACAGACGCGTGACGCGTTGCGCGGCGTGCTGCGATCGCTCGACATCACGACGCTCTTTGTCACGCACGATCAGTCGGAGGCATTCACGTTCTCGGACCGGATCGTGCTGATGCGCGCCGGACGGATCGTCGAGACCGGATCGCCCGAGACGCTCTACACACAACCCGAACATCGGTTCACCGCGGAGTTTCTTGGCTCGGCGAACGTGATTCCTTCGCTCGTGGTCGAGTCGGGGACGAGCGTTTCCGCTGGAGGCGATGCGGCGGGATCGCGGATTGTCGCGCGGGACTGGTCAAGTAGCGCGAGCGGACTGCCTGCCGGGTCCGGCGTGTTTCTGGTGGCGCGTGTCGAGTCGCTCGAGCTCTCGCACGAGGAGCGATCGAACAGTCTCGCGGGGCGTATCGTCGACCGCGTGTTTCTCGGATCGACGTGGAGGGTCACGATCGACCTCGACGAACCGGGAATTCGGGTGCGGGCGCTCGCGCCGCGCGACGTGCAGGACGAGCGGATCTGGGTTCGTTTCCCGGAGGACGCGATTCGCGTCATCTCGACGGGAACTTGAACCCCCAGAACCCAACGGATGCGGTGAGTCACCCGTCCGAACTTCTGTCGCTGCCGTACCCTGGAGGAGATAAAGTCAGGCCGTCAAGTTCCGGCAATCTCGTGTCGCCATCTTGAACTCGACGCGCGAGCTTGGGGGTTCAAGTATGTTGTTTCCCGTTAACGTGATCCGTTATAAGCCATGTACCAGAGCCTGTCAATCATCATGATCGGTTGTTGTGTGGTTTTGATACGGCGCCGGACCGCCTGACAGCCTGCAACCAGGAGCAATCAAAATGATCTGCACGAATTGTCAAACGCCCCTCGCCGACGGCAGCCCGTTCTGTCCCCGCTGTGGCGCCCAGTTTCAGTACCAGCAGCCCCCGTATCCGCCGCAGCCCCCTCAGGGCTATCCGCCTCCGCAACCGAGCTATCCCCCGCCCCAGCAGCAGGGGTATCCGCCACAGCCGCCCTACCCCCCGCAGCAGCCTCAGTATCCGCCGCAACCGCCCCAGCCGCCGCAGTACCCGCAGGGCTACGCCGGCGGTGTGCAGCCGCTAACTGTCTCAATCGAACACGGTTCCGCGTTTGCGCTCGCCGTGATCTCGCTCCAGCCTGAGCAGTCGGTTCAGACCGAATCCGGCGCGATGGTCTCCATGTCCCCAAACGTCGAACTGCAGTCCAAGATGCAGGGCGGCCTGATGGGGGCGTTCAAGCGCGCCGTGGTCGGCGAGTCCGCGTTCATCAGCACGTTCACGGCCCACGGAGGCCCCGGCGAGCTCACGCTCGCGCCCTCGTGCGTGGGCGACATCATCTCCCTCACCCTGAACAACCAGGCCTATTTCGTGCAGGGCGGATCGTATCTGGCGTGCTCGCCGACGATCGCGATCGACACAAAGTTCGGCGGTGGGAAGTCGTTCTTCTCGGGCGAGGGGCTGTTTCTGATCGGCGCGTCGGGCTCCGGGACGCTGCTGGTGTCGAGCTTTGGCGCGATCAGGAAGAAGACCCTCGCGCCCGGTGAGCAGTACATCGTCGACACCGGCCACATCGTTGCGTTCGAGTCGACGATCCAGTACCAGCTTGAGAAGGCCGCCGCCGGGTTCTTCCGGTCGATGACCTCGGGCGAAGGAATCGTCGCGCGGTACATCGGTCCTGGCGACATCTACATCCAGACGCGCAGCCTGGAGGCATTCGCCGGCGTGCTGAGGCCATTCTTCCCGACGTCTTCAAGCTAGCCGAACGTGCCTCGAATGAAGGCCTGTCCTCGCAGATATGGACGCAGGGTGTGTGAGGGCTCGCTCGAGACCAACGTGTGGGCTTTTCTCTGTTGCCAATCACAACACGCGCAGGACCACGAGGGTAATGTCATCGTGTTGGGGAGCGTCCAAACACCACTCGCGGGTGGCCGCATCGATGCGTGCACAGATGGCAGCTGCCGACTCGCCGGCTGAGCCCTTCACAACATGACGCAGTCGTTCGTCGCCGAATTCGTCGCCGACCGGGTTCATCGCCTCAGTAACCCCGTCGGTGTGCCCAACCAGGACGTCGCCCGACTGAAGGTACTCCATTCCCTGCTCATAGACCCGATTCTCCAGCAAACCGACGGGTGGTCCGCCGGTCCAAAGCTCGATAATGCGCGCGGCGACCGGCTGCCGTTCAGTGGCGGTCGCGCGACCCGTGCGTTCGCCGGCGGGCCTGAGGGAGACACCGACAACCGAGCTCGCCTCGCCTCGGACAAGCATTGGAGGATTGTGTCCGGCGTTCACATACATGAGGCTTCGATCACGTGGATCGTACCTGGCGACAAAGAGCGTGGCGTATTGATCGTCGTCGGTCGATTGAAAGAGGAGCTCGCTGATGGACTTCACGAGTTCGTCGAGGTGGACGCCCGCCTTGGGCGCCTGGCTTCTCAACAGCGCGACAACGACACTCGTGAGTAACGCTGCTGCCATCCCCTTCCCTGCAACATCCGCGATCGCGATGCCCACCGTTCCGTCGTCCAGCAACAGATACTCATAGCAGTCTCCGCCAACGCCGCGTGCGGGACGGCAAAGTCCCGCCAGCTCGATCCCCGGAACGTCTGGCGCCCGCTCCGGCAAGAGGCGCCGTTGAACGCTTGCGGCCTCCTCGAGCTCGTGTCGGAGCTGCTCCTCTTCAGCCATCCGGTAGCTCAACCGGTTGATCTCGAGCGAATTGGCCACTTGCGCGGCAACCGTCATGAGGAGTGCCTTGTCGGTGCGAGAATACGGGAGCTGAGACCGTCGCGGGCCGAGCGACAGGATTCCAAGCAGGTGACTCTTTGTCGCGATCGGCACGAGGAGAGCAGAGTTCATCCGGTCGAACATTTCCTGCTCGGATGTGCGTGAAACACGCCGAGAACCCGTTCGCTGGCTGGAGTCCACCGGCGTTGCCGGCTCAAAAGATTCCACCGCGATTGGCCAGTCGACCTCTCGCAAACGGCGAACGACTTCGTCGTTCACGTTCAGGACAACACCTGGTTCGTCGGACGGAGCGAGACCGAAACGCGGCTCCGCGAGCGCGCGTCGGTACTCACCCGTCGAGTTGTCGCCCAGCAAAACGATCGCACTCTCAGCGTGAAGCGCCTTCCGCACCTCGTCGACGACCACCTCGAGATGCCTGCCGGAGCTCGCCGTCGTGCGCAGTGCTTCACTGAGCCGCGTGAGAAGCACCCGTGCGTCGTAGTCGTCGCGAAAGAACCGCTTGTCGATTGCGCGCTTGACCTGCTTGTTCGTAAGCCTCAGTGCAGCCACAGTGATCGCGGTGGCGATCATTGCGGCAAGAATGTCACCTCGATTGCCAAGCCGATCGATTGCGGCAATCCGACTACCGGTCAGAACGAACGCGAGGACCCCAACGACAATCGCGGCCTCAACGACGAGGAAGCCCTGGAGCACGAGCACGTACCGAACACCGCGGCGTAGAAGCCATCGAGCCGACTGCATTCCAGCTGTCCCCCTCGCCTCGTTGCAAACAGTGCCCAGTCCGACTCAACGCGCCAGGTAGCCACACGCGCGCATGCCTGAAGGATCTCGGTGCAATCCGTGTTCCAGATCGCTCGTGAGCTCTTCCGCCGCTACAGCCGTCATTTAGGAACGGAGACGATCTACGTGCGCGGGGCGAAATCGCAGAGCTGGCCGATTCGCCTCGCACGACAAGCGGCACCGCGGAAAGAGAAACGTGGTCACGACGCGTTCCATCAAGCACTTGCAGGCCGAGAGTCCGAAGATCTGCGCGACGGTCTTCACCGGATCCGCTCGTCCGCGAGATTGTAGGACACGCTGGGGATGCCATTGACGACGCGTTATCCTCTCCCCCTGCCGTACGCAGCACAGCGCCGGCGGACACAAAGCCACTGAGGAGGCTCGCCATGAGCACGCGACTCTACGAACTGGCCATCAGGTTCCTTAAGACAGAATTCGACAGGTTGCCCGAACGCGAGAAACGGGTACTCAAGCACCTTGCCGACGGTCTGCCCGTGAGCCGCAACACGAACCGCGTGTTTGATCAGGAAACGACGTTCGGCCAGCGCCTCGCCGACAGAGTGGCGTACTTTGGGGGATCCTGGACGTTCATTCTCTTGTTTGCCGCGATTCTCGTTGTCTGGGTCGTCATGAATTCGTTTGTTCTCGTCCGTTACGGCGACGAATTTGACCCCTATCCGTACATCCTGCTCAACCTCGTGCTGTCGATGCTGGCGGCACTTCAGGCGCCCGTGATCATGATGTCGCAGAACCGCCAGGCTGCGAAGGATCGTCTCGACGCGGCCAGCGACTACGAGGTGAATCTAAAGGCCGAGATCGAAATTCGCACTCTTCACGAGAAGCTGGATGAAATCCGGGAAGTTCGCTGGACCAGCCTTGTCGAGTTTCAACAGGAACAGATCCGCCTGCTCACCCCGTTGCTTGAGAAGCAGGATCCAAGGAATGTGAAGGACTGAGGCGAATCCCTACTCGCGGATTGGGAGGTCTGCGCAGCCCCATGGATGCTCTCGGGACGAATCGGATTCCTCTCGCTCTTCTTGCACTGTGATGGCGTGGCGAAATGGCGTCTCTCGCCTTTTTGCCTCGAATTACCGCCATGCGACCCGGAGTGAAAGAGGTGGAATGTTCGCCTCTTGCGGCGCTCCTGAGTGCCGGGAGTGGCCGCAATTGTGCCACGTCCGGTCTGTCACCGACTTCTCGTCCTCTGGCACGCTATTTTCAATGCATTCGCCGGGGTGCGAGGCGTGCACCGATCATTGAAACATACGCGATCGGTCGCATCGTTGCCTCGGGAGCGTTATGGAGAACGACCTGTATCGGGCAGGAAGATCATGGGGACCGCTGTCTGCGTGGCTCGCGGGTCTTCTCGCGCTCGGCAGCGGTCTCGTAAGTATCTACTCGGTAATCGGCGACAGTCTTCCAGAGCGCACCGCGTTACTGCAGCGAATCTTTCCACTCGAATTTCTGCACCTCTCACGATCGCTCGTCCTGCTCATCGGATTCGTGCTCGTCGTGTCGTCGATCAATCTCGTCAGGCGCAAGCGACGGGCATACTGGGTCGTCATCGTACTGGGCTGTGCGTCGATAGTGTTTCATTTGACAAAAGGGATCGACTACGAAGAAGCCTCGATGTCGGCCGCCCTTGTACTTGTTCTCGTGTACGCGAGGCGGCATTTCACCGTACGAAGCGGCCCGCCGAACCTGCGCCTCGCCGTTCTTCGCACGGGCCTCGCTGCTTTCCTGGTGCTGGGATACGGCGTGTCCGCGTTCTGGCTTCTCGAGAAATCCGAGTTTGGCGTCAACTTTCATATCGGCGATGCACTCGCCCACACACTCGCGATCATGTCGATGGTCGGAGACCCGCATTTGACACCGCAGACTCCTTACGCCGAGTGGTTTGTAGGATCCGTCTATTCGCTCACATTTGCCGCCATCTTCTATGCCGGATTCGCCTTTTTCCGACCTGTTGCCTATCGGCTCAGGACGCTGCCGAACACCCTCGCTCGCGCCGCGGCGATTCTGCGTGAACACGGGAGCTCGTCGCTCGGCTTCTTCACGGTCCGACCGGACAAGTCGTTCTATTTCTCGCCGTCGGGCAGAAGCTACGTAGCGTACCGGGTTGGCAACGGATACGCCGTTGCGCTTGGCGATCCCGTAGGTCCCGCCGACGATCTTGAAGCGGCGGCTCGCGGCTTCATCGAATTGTGCCGCGACAACGATTGGGGGGTAGCAATTCACCAGGCCCCCCAGTCGTCGCTTGATATGTATCGCCGGCTTGGTCTCCGTGCCATCAGGATCGGTGACGAAGCGGTGGTCGACGTCACGGCCTTTACGCTCGAGGGCAGCGCGCGCAAGCGACTTCGAGCAACCGTGCGACGATTCGAACGCGAGGGTTATCGCTTCGTGGTCTATCCGGTCCCGGTCGATACGCGCGTGCTCGACCAGGCGAAGGAGGTGTCGGACGAGTGGCTTGAATTGCCGGGACGTCGCGAGCGGGGTTTCTCAGTTGGCGTCTTCGATACGTCGTATCTCGCCCAAACACCTCTCGTGGCTGTGGTTGACGCGCGGGGGAGGATGATCGCGTTTGCGAACAGGATCCCTTCGTACCGCGCGTGCGAAGCAACCATTGATCTCATGCGTCACCGGAGGGACGCTCCAAACAGCACGATGGACTTCCTCTTCTGCAAGCTCTTCGAGG
>JBGAKX010000047.1:0-30850 GCA_044224215.1 Blastocatellia bacterium | reverse complement strand
GGGCGCCCTTGTTTGCGATCGCGCGATCGACGATCGCCTGAAGCGTCGGCCGATCAAACTCACCGGTGTTGATGTAGTGCTGGAGACCCGCTGCCGGTGCAGCGTGAATCCCGGATATCGATGTGGCGCTCATTGGTCATCTCCCAGTGTGTGTGCGAACACGGCGAGAAAGTCCGCCGCGTCGTCGCGTGTCAGAACGAGTGGAGGCAGCAACCGGATCACGTGCGGATCATCCGACGTTCCGACGATCACGCCGCGATCGAGGAGCCGTGCCTGCAATTGTGCGGCGGGGATCCGTGTGCGCACGCCGAGCAGGAACCCGAGTCCGTGCACCGCCTGCACGCCGGAAATGGCTAGGAGCCCTGCGACGAGCTCCGTGCCAACCGACGCAACGCGCGCGAGAAGGCCTTCCTCCTCGATGACGGAGAGCGTCGCGACGAGGGCGGCCATCGCGATGGGTCCCGCACCGTATGTCGCGCCGAACTGACCGTACTCGACGCGATCCGCAATCGCCTTCGAGACGAGCACAGCCGAAAGCGGGATTCCTGATCCGATGCCCTTCGCAAGACAGATGATGTCGGGCACGACGTGATGGCGCCCCGCAAAGAACATGTGCCCCGTTCGCCCGATACCGGTCTGGACTTCGTCGTAGACGAGGTACGCACCCGCAGCCTGCGTCAACTCGCGAAGCGCCTCGTAGAACGCGGGTTCCGCGGTACGGCAGCCTGCCATCGACTGGACCGGCTCGAGGATCACGGCGGCGGTGTCGTTTCCGATGGCCTTGCGTGCGGCGTCGACGTCGCCAAACGGGCAGAAATCGATGACGTCGAGCGGAAACGGCGCCTGGGTGCGATACTTCGGATTGCCCGTGACGTTCGTCGCGAGCAGCGTGCGTCCGTGAAATCCGCCGTCAAAGGCGACGATCCTGCGCCGGCCCGTCTGCAGGACGGCCATCTTGAGCGCGTTCTCGATCGCTTCGGCGCCCGAGTTTGCGAACAGCACGGACGAGATTCCGCCCGGCGACGCCACGTACGAAAGCAGCTTCTCGGCCGCGATCTGCCGGACCTCGAGGTCGACGACGTTCGAGTAGAAGATCAGCTTCGCGGCCTGTTCGGCGATCGCGGCGACGACGCGCGGATGCGAGTGGCCCGTCGACGCCACGGCGTGACCTGCGTACATGTCCAGGAACTTCCGTCCTGATGTGTCCCATACGTGGCACCCGCGCCCGCGCTCGAGTGTGAGCGGAAGCGTCTTGTACGTTCGAACGAAGCCCATCTCGACGGATGGCGCCGGAGGCAATGGAACCATCTCCGGCACGGGGTCGGCTTCGGACAGGTCGTGATCGAGGACGGGTGATGTCTGTGTCGTCATGGGTTTGCTCCAAAGCTCGAAACGCCGGCCGATTCGTCAAAGCCGTTTCGGATGTTGAATGCCTGCACCGCCTGCGATGCGCCGCCTCGCAGCAGATTGTCGATCGCGGACGTCACGATCGCGGTGCGGCCGTCCGAAGCGATGCCGATGTCGCAGAAGTTGGTGCCGCGAACCCACTTCACATTGGGCGACCCGTCGACGATTCGGACGAACCGTTCGCCGGCGTAGAAGGCCCGATACAGCTCCTCGAGCTCGCCGGTGGAAGTGCTGGCGGCGAGGCGCACGATGGCCGTCGAGAATATGCCACGTACGAACGGACCCGAGTGCGGCTGGAAGACAAAGTCGATGGTCCTTCCCGTGGCATCGGCGATGGCCTGTCGAATCTCTGGCACATGGCGGTGCGTGAGCGGCGAATACGCGAAGTAGCCTTCCGCGCGGAACGGATGGTGCGCCTGCTCCTTTGGCCTGGCGCCCGATCCGGACGACCCGGTCACGGCGTTGACGACGATCGATTCGGCGAGGCCTCGGTCGACGACCGGAGCAAGCGCAAGCTGGACGGCCGTCGCAAAGCATCCGGGCGCCGCGATGTGGCGCGCCTCGCGCAGGCGAGATCGGAACAGTTCGGGCTGTCCATAGGTGAACTCGGGAATTCGTTCAGCGCATGTGTGCTTGGCGCGGTAATACGCAGCGAACTCGTCGTGACTGCGTAAGCGAAAATCGGCCGACAGGTCCACGATCGAGCGATCGGCAAAGCGCCCGACCACGTTCATCGATTCGCCGTTGGGAAGGGCGAGAAACACCGTCTCGGCGTCACGGACGTCCTCGAGCTCACCGATTTTCATGTCGACGCCGGCAAGGTGAGGATGCACGGCAGCGAGCGGTCGGCCCGCCGTCTCGCGCGCGGTCACGGCGACAAGCGAGACTCCGGGATGGCCGAGAAGCAGGCGGACGAGCTCGCCGCCCACATAACCCGACGCCCCGACCACGGCGCATCGCATCGCCGGACGCTCGCTGGCGCCCACGTTGGCCGCTGGCGTCATTTCACGCACACCGCGCCGTGTGCGTGCAGCGCGAGCTCAAGCGTGGCGAACAACCGATCGGGCTCCTTCAGCCCGTTGACGGCAGGAATGCCAAGCCACTCCTCCAGAAAGCCTGACCCCGCCACGTTGTCGGTGGCGCACCCGCTGAACGCGGTGATCTGCACGCCGCACGCGTCGAGGTAGTGCTTTGCCCCGTACGCGGCCATCATGTCGCCAGCGCACAACACGACGGCGGAGACGTGCGACATGATGTCCGCGTCCGCAAGAACCGTCCCGACGTGGTAGTGGCCGACGATGCCGTCGCCGAGCTCCACGATGACGAGGTCGCCGTCGAGCGCATTCACGACCGCCTTGAACACCGGCGCGAGGTCCGCCGCGTCGACCGTCGACGGCAGTCCGCAGTCGAGAAAACTCTTCACGTCGACCGCGCCGGCGCGCTCGAACTCGCCAAGGTCGCGCAGCGCTGCCACGCCCGCGAGCTTCGCGGCGCCGATACGGTACCCCGCGCGTGTTCCGCTCTCGATCAGCTTGGCGATCGTCGTCGTCTTGCCGACGTTCATGCACGAGCCGATCGTCAGGATGATCGGCCGCGTCGATGCGACGTGGTGCGACACCGGGAGCGAGGCGCGATTCAGGTTCATGGTTCCGTCGTCGTCGACGATCGTGCCGATGTATCGGACGCTTGCCGGCTCGCCAAGCGCTGCCGTCGAGTCCACGTAGCGACCGATCACTCCACCCATATTCAGCAACGCGAGCGTGTCGTCCTCGACGAGCGATTCGGGTGCGGTGCCGACGAATCCGCGGAGCGCACTGCGCGACCCGAGCGCGCCGACGATGCGATCGCCGACGTTGAGTGTCGCGAACGATCCGTCCGGCTGCTCGAGATGTGGATACGCCGGATTGGCCGTGAAATCTCGGCGACAACGACGTCGCCCGGCCGTGCGTGCGCAAGCGACTCTACCCTGGCGCTCGGCTGAAAGGACAATCGTGACGTGGAAGAGCTGAAGATCATTGTCGACTCCGTGCGAAACTGTTGATCAGGGTGCAAATGGAAGCGGCCCCGTTGGGGGCCGTCCGTCCGATCGCAAGGTGGCGGTCTGCCGCCTGGGCGCGATCGGACGTCAGGTACGTGAACGGCGGATGTCGCCGAGACGCGCGTGCACGCGGACGGGGGCCGTTCCGCCGTGCGACGTCCGCGAAGCGACCGAACCTTCGGGTGTCAGCTGTGCCGCGAGGTTCGGGTCGATACCGTGCTCGACCCAGTCCGCGTCCGAGAGTTCCGAGAATGGACGCCCTTCACGGACTACCGAACCGACGCGCTCGTGCGCATCCCGGAACGGCACGCCGCGGGCGACCAGGCGCTCGACGATGTCGGTGGCGTAGAGCGCCTCGTCGGAAGCGGCGTCCAGCATCGTGTGCGCATGAATCTCGAGTTGCGATATCGCGAGCGTGCACACGGCGACCGAATCGAGAATGCTCGCGGCGATGCGAATCACCGGAGGCTTTGTCTCCTGAAGGTCGCGGTTGTAGCCGAACGGCAGCGCCTTGAGTGTCGCGAGGATGTTGACCAGCTCTCCGATCGCCTGACCGGTCCGGCCGCGCACCAGCTCCATGCAGTCCGGGTTCTTCTTCTGTGGCATGAGGCTCGAGCCCGTTGTCAGCGCATCCGGCAGCGACACGAATCCGAATTCGCTCGTTGACCAGAGGATCACGTTCTCGGCGAGCTGCGACAGGTGCGTCGCCGTCAGTGCGCACGCAAAGAGAAACTCGGCGGCAAAGTCACGGTCCGAGACCGCGTCGATCGAATTCTGAAAGACCCTGGAGGCTCCGAGCAGACCCGCGCTGATCGCGGGGTCGATTGGAACGGCGGTTCCGGCGAGCGCTCCGGCGCCGAGCGGCGATACGAGCGGCAGCGAGAATCGCCCCGCATCGCGCACCAAGGCCTCACGAAACGAGAGCAGGACGTGCGCAAACAGCACGGGCTGCGCGCGCTGCAGGTGCGTGTATCCAGGCATGACCGCATCGGCGTTGGCGGCTGCCTTGTCCGCAAGGGCCCCACACAGCGCGCCGATGGCCTCGCGAATCGCCCGCTGCCGTTCGTCGACGAACAGTCGCAAATCCGTCGCAACCTGGTCGTTCCGGCTGCGCGCGGTGTGCAGGAGGCGCGCGTCGTCGCCGATCAGCGACTCGAGCCGTTTCTCGACGGCCATGTGGACATCTTCATGCTCGAGCTCGAGTTCCAGACCCTCGGCGAGAATCTGCTGCAGCCCGCTGGCGATGCGCGCGTGCTGGTCGACGGAGAGCACACCCACGGCCTCGAGCATCCCTGCGTGCGCGAGCGAACCGCGCACGTCGCACCCGAGCAGGTGCGCGTCGGCGTCAATCGACGCCACGTACTCGAGCACCTGGTTGTCGATTGGTGCGCTGAATGCGCTTCTCAGGACCTGGGCCATACCGCCGCCCATGTCATCAACCGCAGCCCGTTGATGTTGATGAAGCCGCCTGAATCCGAAGGATCGACGCTCATCTGCGTCTCAAAGCTCGAGAGCTCCGAGCTGTACAGCGAGTTCGGCGATTTGCGTCCCGTGACGGTCGTGTTGCCCTTGTAGAGCTTGAGCCGTGCCGTTCCCGTGACGGCGCCCTGCGTCTGGTCGACGGTCGACCGCAGCAGGTCCATCTCCGGCGAGAACCAGAACCCGTTGTAGACGAGCTCCGAGAACTTGGGCACGAGCGATTCCTTGAAATGGGCGACCTCGCGATCGAGCGTGATCGATTCGACGGCGCGGTGCGCCTGCATCAGGATCGTCGCGCCGGGCGTCTCGTACACGCCTCGCGACTTGATTCCTATGAAGCGGTTTTCGACGATGTCGACGCGGCCGATGCCATGTCGCGCGCCGATCTCGTTTGCCGCCGCGAGGAGCTTTGCGGGCGACATGGATTCGCCGTTGAGTGACACCGGGATGCCGTCCTCAAAGCCGACGATGACCGTCTCTGGCGTGTCGGGCGCCCATTCGGGCGCGACGGTCCACTGGAACATGTCGGTGGGGGGTTCGGCCCACGGGTCTTCGAGAATTCCTCCCTCATAGCTGATGTGCATGAGGTTCGCGTCCATCGAGTACGGCTTGGCGGCGGTGACGGGCACCGGGATGCCGCGCTTCTCGGCATACTCGAGCAGGTCGGACCGCCCGATGAACGACCATTGTCTCCACGGTGCGATGATGGTCAGATCCGGAGCCAGCGATTTGACGCTCAGCTCGAATCGGACCTGGTCGTTGCCCTTGCCGGTCGAACCGTGCGACAGGACGTCGCACCCGGTCGCGCGCGCGGCGGCCACGTGGCCCTTGGCGATGACGGGGCGTGCGAGCGAGGTGCCGAGCAGGTACGTCGCTTCGTAGACGGCGTTCGCCTTGATCGCCGCGAACACATAGTCCGCCACGAACTCGTCCTTCAGGTCGGTGACGACGACGTCGGACGCGCCCGTGCGATAGGCCTTCTCGCGAACGGCTTCGAGATCCTCGTTCTGGCCGACGTCGGCAACGTATGCCACGACCGGAACGTTGTAGGTGTCCTTGAGCCACGCGAGGATGACGCTGGTGTCGAGTCCGCCGCTGTATGCGAGCGCAATCTTGTTCACTTGAATCCTATCTCCTTCAGAATCTCGTTTGCCGTGTCATTGGCGCTGGCGCCTTCGCGGACGACCGCCATCAGGGTGTCGTCGCCTGCAACGGTGCCGATGATGTCCGCGAGGCCGAGATGATCCAGCGCTTCACCCACCGCGGGGGCATTGCCCGGGCCGCATCGGATCACGACGACGGGCTGCGATGCCACGACGGCTTTGACCATCTGACGAAGCACCGAGATGCGAGAGGTCCTTACAACGGGCGATACGTCGTCGATCGCGGCGTAGTAGTACCCGCCGTCGTCGCCTGCTGCCTTTACGAGGCCGAGTTCACGGATGTCCCGCGAAACGGTGCCCTGGTCGCACTCGATGCCCCGGCCGGCGAGCGCGTCGCGCAGGCCCGACTGGGTGGCGATCTGCTCGGTCCGCACGATGTCGACGATGGCCGCCTGCCGGTCGCTCTTTCGAACTGCTGAATGCATAATCTGCGCATAATCATGCATAATCAAAAGAGAATGCAGCATCGCGTTCCAGGCAGAACGTTGTATCGACGGTGGGTAGCGCTTCATGTTCAGGCAAAACGTTCGTATCTGAGCGAGCGCGGCTACCGCGCTCGGCTCAGCGCAGTAGCGCTCCCAACGTTCGCGCATCCCTGTTCGAACCAGCGCGGTACGCAACAACGTGCGTTGTGCGCCATGCAGTTTGGGTTCGACGCGCTTTACCGCGCTCAGCTGATGGCGCGGTAGCGCTTCATCACCGGCCAGCGCGACTGCAACAACGTGCGTTGTGCGCCCGCATCCTCGCTTGGCATCACTGTTCGAACAGCGCGACTGCAACAACGTGCGTTGTGCCGCCATGCAGCATGATTTCTGAGCGCTACCGCGCTCAGCTCCGATGGCGCGGGTAGCGCTGCCCCAACGTTCGCTTGCATCACCGTTCGAACCAGCGTTGTGCGCCATCTGCAACCTGACTTGCGCTCAGCACGATGGCGCGGTAGCGCAATGCAGTGTTCGAAGCGTGGCTGCAACGACTTGCGTTGTGCGCCATGCACCGCGCTCAGCTCCGATGGCGCGGTAGCGCTCAGCTTCGTTTCGTGGTTGGCCCGCGTTCAAGCAGAACGTTGTATCTGAGCTGAGCGCGGTAGCGCTCAGGCCCCAAAGTGAGGTGCGACCGAGGTTGATCCTTGCGACCATCCCGACCTCGATCGTTGGTGATGAATTTTGTCGGGGTCTGAGCGCTACCGCGCTCAGCTCCGTTTCGTGGTTGGTATGCGCTCAGGCCCCAACTACCGACCGCGAACCCGCTCGTACTCGGCAATCCGGCTCTCCGACTCGAGCGTCAACCCGATCTCGTCGAGTCCGTTCAGCAGACACGCGCGTTCGAAGTCGCCAATCGCAAACTGCGCAACAAATCCGCTTCGATCGTGCACGATGCCAGCCTCGAGATCGGCCGTCACCTGGTACCCCGGGAGTTTCGCAGCGCAGCTTGCGAGCGCATGCACTTCGGCCGGGTCAAGGATGATCGGAAGGAGGCCGATCTTCACGCAGTTGTTCGCAAAGATGTCCGCGAACGAGGGAGCTATGATTACGCGAAAGCCGAAATCCTGCAGCGCCCAGGGTGCGTGCTCCCGCGACGAGCCGCACCCGAAATTGGCCCCGGCGACAAGCACGGACGCGTGCCGAAAGGCAGGCTTGTTCAGGACGAAGTCGGGGTTGTCGGTCCCGTCCGCGTTGCGTCGCCAGTCGTTGAAGAGGAACTCGCCAAAGCCCGCGCGTTCGATCCGCTTGAGAAACTGCTTTGGAACGATCTGATCGGTGTCGATGTCCGCCCGGTCGAGCGGCGCGACGATGCCGGTGTGCGTGCGAAACGGTTCCATTGCGGTTCTCCCTACCGATACGTCCACGCTCGCACGTCGGTGAACCGCCCGCGCACCGCCGCGGCGGCCGCCATCGACGGGCTGACGAGGTGCGTGCGGCCGCCGCGTCCCTGCCGTCCCTCGAAGTTCCGGTTGCTCGTCGACGCGCATCGTTCGCCGGGCGCGAGAATGTCGGGGTTCATGCCGAGGCACATCGAACACCCGGCGTCGCGCCATTCGAGTCCCGCCTCGAGGAAGATGCGGTCGAGTCCCTCAGCTTCGGCCGCGCGCCGGACCCGTTGCGATCCAGGCACGACCATGCCGCGCACGTCACGGTGCACTCGATAGCCCTTCACGACGGCGGCGGCGGCGCGCAGGTCTTCGATACGCGCATTGGTGCACGAGCCGATGAACACGCGATCGACCGGAATGTCTTCGATGCGAGTTCCCGGTGCGAGCCCCATGTACGCGAGCGCGCGATCGAGCGATGCTCGGCCGGATGCGCCGGTGGAGGCGCGCGTCGGGACGGCTCCGGTGATGGGGGCGACCATGCCAGGATTCGTGCCCCACGTGACGAACGGCTCAAGTGTTGTCGCGTCTATCGTTTGGCGCCGATCGAACGCGGCGTCGGGATCGCTGACGAGCCGGCGCCAGCCGTCCACCGCGTCGCGTGTCGCCCCTGGACAGCGGTCGAGATAGTCGAATGTCGTCTCGTCCGGCGCCACAAGGCCGGCCCGCGCCCCGGCCTCGATGCTCATGTTGCAGAGCGTCATCCGGCCTTCCATCGAGAGGGATCGGATCGTGCTGCCGGTGAACTCGATCGCAGAGCCCGCGCCGCCACTCGTTCCGATCCGCTCGATGACTCCGAGGGCGACGTCCTTGGCCGTCACACCCGCGGCGAGCGCACCATCGATGCGAATCTCGAACGAACCGGGCTTGGTCTGCGACAAGCACTGCGTGGCGAGCACGTGCTCGACCTCGGACGTGCCGATACCGAACGCGAGCGCTCCAAACGCACCGTGCGTGCTCGTGTGGCTGTCACCGCACACGATCGTCATGCCGGGCCGCGTCAGGCCGAGCTCGGGACCGATGACGTGCACGATGCCCTGGTTTGCCGAGTCGACGTCGTACAGCGTGATTCCGGACTCGCGGCAGTTGCGCCGGAGCGTCTCGACCTGGAGCGCCGCCGTCTCGTCCTCCCACGGCAGATTCCGTCCGATGGTCGGCACGTTGTGATCGACTGTCGCAACCGTCAAGTCCGGCCGCCGGACGCGCCTGTTCGACAAACGGAGACCCTCGAACGCCTGCGGAGACGTGACTTCGTGGACGAGGTGAAGGTCGATGTACAGGAGATCCGGTCGGCCGTCGGAGCGGCAGACGACATGGGCATCCCAGATCTTGTCGAGCAGTGTTCGCGGTGTACTCATTGAATGTGCAACGACGTCGCGCCTACACCGCGTGGAACGGATGGCGCATCTCGGACAACTCGACAACCGCCTCTGCGACAAGGTGTCCCATGTGCGACGTCGACACCGTTCGGCCATCTCCGCGGGAGATGTCGATCGTTCGATAGCCGGCGTCCAGCACCGCATCGATGGCTGACTCGACGTCGGCCGCTTCTCGATCAAGGCGGGCCGTGTGTCTGAGCATCATCGCGATCGAAGCGATCGCACCGAGCGGATTCGCGACGTCGTGACCCGCGAGGTTCGGCGCCGAGCCGTGCACGGGCTCGTAGATGTCGACACGACCGCCGATACTCGCGGACGGAAGCATCCCGAGCGAGCCGGTGATCGCGGCTGCCTCGTCGGACAGAATGTCGCCAAAGAGGTTCTCGGTGACGATGACGTCGAAATGGCGCGGATCGGTCACGAGCATCATCGCAAACGCGTCGACGTAGCGATGCTCGAGTTGAACGTCCGGATACTCGCCGGCGACGTGTGTGACGGTCTCGCGCCACAGCTGCGACGCCTCGAGGACGTTCGCCTTGTCGACCGACGTCACATGCCCGCGCCGCGCACGCGCGCACGTGAATGCGATGTGCGCAACCCGCGCAACCTCGCTGGCGGAGTAACGCATCGTGTTCACCGCACGCAGTTCTCCGTTGTCGTATCCGATTCCCCGCGGCGTGCCGAAGTACAGTCCCGACAGGAGCTCGCGCACGAACATCACGTCGGCTCCCGACGCGACGGCGGGTCGCAGCGGCGAACAGTCGGCCGTTGCGTCGTACCATCGCGCAGGTCGCAGGTTTGCAAATGCTCCACATGCCTCACGGAGCGCGAGCAGACCGGCCTCTGGCCGCCGTTCGCGCGCGACCGTGTCAAAGCCGGGGGCGCCGACGGCACCGAGCAGCACGGCGTCGCTCGCCAGGCACGCTTCGAGTGTTTCGACCGGCAGCGGCTCTCCGGTGCGTTCGATCGCATCCGCCCCGATCGGCCGTTCGACGATACTGATGGAATGGCCATGCACGTCGGCAATGGATTGAAGAACGCCGAGCGCGGCGGCGGTGACTTCGGGCCCGATGCCGTCGCCCGGCAGCACGCAGAGTCTGAGTCTCATCGCTACGCCACCTGATCCTCTCGCATTGCGCGGTTGGGAACACCTGGCGATTCGCCGCCGCGCGCCGCGGGCAGGATCGAGAGCAGATCCTGGTCAAAGATCCGCTTCTTTCGATCCGCAAGCGCCGTGAACCGGTCGTACACCTCGCGCACCTCGACGCCCACGAGTTCGTAGCCGAGCTCCGCATATCTCATTACGAGCGCGTGGCGGCCCGAGTGCTTTCCGAGCACGATCGAGTTGGTCTCAACGCCAACGGACTCGGGCGTGAGGATCTCGTAGCACAACGGGTTCTTGAGGACGCCGTGCTGGTGGATTCCCGCTTCGTGCGCAAACGCGTTGCGGCCGACGATCGCCTTGTTCGGCTGGACGCCGAATCCCACGATCGTCGACAGCAACCGGCTGGAACGCGCGATCTCGCGCGAATCGACGCCGGTCGAAAACGGAAGCCTGTCGGCCCGGACGTTGAGCGCGACGACAATCTCCTCGAGCGCGGCGTTGCCGGCGCGCTCGCCGATCCCGTTCACGGTGCACTCAACCTGGCGCGCGCCGGCCTCGATGGCCGCGAGCGAGTTGGCAACGGCGAGACCCAGGTCGTTATGGCAATGCGCCGAGATGACGATCTCCCGATCTCCCACGACGCGGCGTTTGACATCGCCGATCAGTTCGCCGTATTCGCTCGGCGTCGCATACCCGACCGTGTCGGGCACGTTCAGGATTGTGGCGCCTTCGTCGGCCGCGACCGAGAGAACGTCGCACAGAAAGTCCGTATCGCTGCGCGTTGCGTCCTCGGCCGAGAACTCGACTTCGGGCGCGAGCGAACACGCGAGCCGAACCGCCCGGCGCGTCATCTCGACGACTTCCTTTCGTGTCTTGCCGAGCTTGTGCTCGAGGTGAATGTCGGACGTTGCCACGAACGTGTGAATCCGCGGCCGCTCCGCCCGCTTGAGCGCCGTCGCGGCTCGAACGATGTCGTCTTCGGCGGTCCGACACAGCGCGGCGATCGTGGAGCTCCGGCACAGCTCCGCGACGGCCGAGACCGCCGCAAAGTCACCGTCGGATGCGATCGGAAACCCGGCTTCGATCACGTCGACGCCGAGCTCCTCGAGCTGCTCCGCAAAGACGATCTTCTCGTCGAGCGTCATCGAACACCCAGGCGCCTGCTCGCCGTCGCGCAGGGTCGTGTCGAACACGACGATTCGCTGCTTGGTCATCTCACCTCTCTCCCGGTTTGGTGAGAGCGAGCGTAGGGAGGCCAGTCGAGATAAGTCAAACTAATAATCTTTATGAAAACATAATCAATCGTGATACCATAAGGCCCGCTTACCGAGGGCATAACGCACCACATGGAACTCAACCAGCTCGAAGTCCTGATCGCCGTCGCGCAGGAGCGCGGCTTTTCGCGCGCCGCCCTGCGCCTGAACCGGACGCAACCGGCGGTGAGCCAGGCGATTCGCAAGCTCGAGGAAGAGGTCGGCGAATCGGTCTTCGATCGATCGTCCAAGGATGGAACGCTGACCGCCGCAGGCCAGGTGCTGTTCGACTACGCGCAACAGATGCTGAACCTGCGCCGCGACGCGCAGGGCGCCGTCCGCGAGCTCGCCGATTCGCAGCGGGGCAAGGTCGCGATCGCGGCGAACGAGTACACCGTCATGCATCTGCTGCCGATGATATGCGAGTATCGGCGCCGCCATCCTCACATCAAGGTCGAGATCAAGCGGAGTCTCGCGAGCAGGATTCCCGCCGAGGTGATCGGCCGCGACGTCGAGCTTGGCATGATCACGTTCCGCCCGAACAGCCCCGCGCTCAAGGCCGTCGCTGCGGGAGCGGACGAGCTTGCGCTCATCGTGGCGCCCGGCCACCGTCTCGCCGGACTGCGCGACGTGTCCGTCCGCGAGCTCGGCGTCGAAGCGTTCCTGGCGCACAACGTACGCTCACCGTACCGCGAAAAGGTCGTGCACACGTTCGACCGGTTCAAGACGCCGCTGAACATCGCGCTCGAACTGCCGACGCTCGAGGCGATCAAGCGGCTCGTCGAGCAGGGGCTCGGCGTCGCGCTCATGCCGCGTCTCGCGGCGCGCTCCGAAATCGAGCGAGGGCAGGTTGTCGCACTGACCGTGCGCGAGATGCGTTTCGAGCGAAAGGTCTACCTGGTGTACCGAACGGGCTCGAACCTCTCGCAGGCAGCGCGCGCGTTCCTGTCGTGCGCGCGCTCGATTTCGGGATGACGCCGGCTGCTGCAAACGCGGGGCGCACGTCGTGAGCTCCGTCCCCTGCTTCTTGCCGCGGCTTCGTGCCGCCTATATACTCGCAAAGTTGTGAAAAAGGATGAGATACCGCCCAAGCGCGACATCTCGGTCGTAATCCCGCTCTTCAACGAAGAACCCAATCTTGTCGAATTGAAGGAGCGGCTCGACGCGGTGTTGCCCACGGTCTCCGATCGCTACGAGATCGTGTTCGTCGACGACGGAAGCCGCGACGGCGGCTACGGCACGCTCCGCGACCTCCACGCCGCCGACCCCGCGCACACGCGGATCATCCGATTCCGTCGCAACTTTGGAAAATCCGCGGCACTCGCCGCCGGTTTCGACCTGTCGCGCTTCGACATCGTCATGACCATGGACGCAGACCTCCAGGACCTCCCCGAGGAGATCCCGAAGATGCTCGCGCGCCTCGACAAGGGCGCCGACCTCGTCTCGGCGTGGCGCCTCAAACGCAACGATCCGTTCGCAAAGACGCTCCCATCCAAGGTCTACAACTTCGTCACGCGTCTCATGACGGGCGTGCAGCTGCACGACTTCAACTGCGGCTTCAAGTGCTACAAGCGCGCCGTGCTCGAAGAGCTCCAGGTCTACGGCGAACGCCACAGGTACATTCCGGTGCTTGCGAGTTACCGTGGCTTCCGCATCGTTGAAGTGCCCGTGCAGCACGAACCGCGAAAGCGTGGAAAGTCCAAGTTCGGCTACGAGCGCTACTTTGGCGGATTCTTCAGTCTGCTCACCGTGATCCTGCTCACCAGGTACACGAACAAGCCGCTTCACTTCTTTGGATTCATCGGAATCGTCACGTTCTCGTTCGGATTCGTCATCGATCTGTACCTCACCGCGCTCTGGCTCGTGTTCCGCAAACCGCTCAGCGACCGTCCAATCCTGATGCTCGGCACGATGCTCATCATCATCGGCGTCCAGTTCCTGTTCTTCGGACTGCTGGCCGAAATGATTGCATTCTCGTGGCGACGCGACCGCGACTACTCGATCGTCGAGCAGATCGACGTCGACGAGGCGGCCGTCGAGCAGACCCTCAAGATCGAAATCGAGGCGAACTAGGGACCGGATGGCGCTCAAGAAACGTCTGATTCGCGTCTCGAACCGCGTGCTCGTCTGGATTGGGCTCTTAGGGAAACAGAGGCTCGCCCTCGACCTTGCCAACAGACTCGGCAAGCGCATCAAGCTCGATCCACGCCTGAACAAGCGTCAACTTCGAAACAACCTCCGAAAGTTCTTCCCCGACGCCGATCAAGCGTGGATTGAGACGACGGCGCGTGAACTCCAGGACAACTCGCTGCGAGCCCGGCAATTCGACAAGTATTTTCTGCCAAAGCTCGCGACCGAGGAGCTCGACAAGATCGTCGAGATGGTCGACTGGCACGTCGCGGAGTCTGTCATCGAGAGCGGCCGGGGCATCATCATCGCGTCGATGCACTTTGGCAGGTTCTGGGCCGTACCCTTGTGGTTCTCGCGACACGGATACCAGTCGGCCGCGTTTCAGTCGTCCGAGGGTCGACTTCCTTCCGAGGCCGACACGCTCTCGGCGGGTTCACTGAACGCAAACGACCCACGGTCGACGCTGCGCGCAGTCAAGCTGCTCAAGAAAGGCGCCGTCGTCTTTCTCATTCTCGACGCCGGAAAGATTCAGAATCCGCTGGTGCTGGATTTTTTGGGCCAACCGACGCACGTCTCACCGGCAGCCGTCCGACTTGCGAAAGTGTCCGATGCCGTGATCATTCCGCTGCTCGCTCATATCGATCCCAACGACCCCGAGCGCATCGTCCCCCGTTTCGAGGAGCCAATCGATCCTCGAACGATTCCGGACGACGAGCCGGTCGAAACCACGATGCTCCGAGTGCTTGCACCACTCGAGGCACACGCGCGGCGAACCCCATCACAGTGGTACGGCTTTCTCAACGCACACCGACGCCTTGCTCGGAATCACTCTGACGACGACATCTGAATCGTGCCGTTCGGTACGTCGTCCAATGTAGGCGCGCGCCATCAGAATGTGCTAGTTTTTGCAGTTTATGACCGAAAGCCCAAAACGCAGGGTCGTCGCCATAGGCATCGACGGAGGCAGTTTCCGCGTCATCCGTCCGTGGGTCGACGAGGGACACCTGCCCAACTTCGCACGTCTGATGGCTGAGGGCGCCGTCGGAACGCTCACGTCGACGATCCCGCCGCTGACGCCGCCCGCGTTCGTCTCGTCGATGACCGGCAAGAACCCCGGCAAACACAACATTTACGACTTTGTCCGCATTCCGCGCGATGGCTATCGCCGCGCAGTCATCAACGCAACCCACATCAAGGGCAACAAGCTCTGGAACATCCTGAACCACTACGGCCGCAAGGCCGGTGTCGTTCACTTCCCCGCGAGCTATCCGCCCGAGCCCATCGACGGCTTTATCGTTGGAGGCATCCTGACTCCCAAGGGAGTCGACTCGCACACGTATCCGACCGAGCTCGCCGCCGAGTTGCGACAGGAGATCCCCGGCTACCGCATCTACCGCGGCCGGCAGCACCTGCAGGGCGACCTCGACGGATACCTCGAAGGACTGATCGAGACGACGAAGATCCACGCCACCGAGGCGCTCTACCTGATGGAGAAGAAGTCGTGGGACTTCTTCTTCCTCATGTTCAAGTACACGGACGGCGCGAAACACATCTACTGGAAGTTCTGGGACAAGACGCATCCGGGCTACCCGGGTCCCAACAAGTACGAAGACGCGATCCTGCGCGTCTACAAGGTCGTCGACGACTACCTCGGGCAGTTGTTCGAGCGGCTCGACGACGACACGACCCTCGTTGTCTATTCCGACCACGGCTTCATGGCCGTCCACACGTTCATTCACCTGCAGAACTGGCTCGCGGAACAGGGGTTCCTGTCGCTCAAGCGCGACGAGAAGCGCAAGATGCGCGTGCTGATGAACGTCCACTACTTTGGCCTCCGCCGCGACAACATGGTCGGATGGCTCAAACGGCACAACCTCGCGTGGCTGCCAAAGCTCTTTCCCGAGAAGGTCAAGGACCGCGTTCCGCGCACCCGGCTCGGCATGAACGAGTTCGCCCGATTCATCGACTGGAAGACGACGCGCGCCTACCAGCTCGCCGAATCCGGCCGCGGCGTCAACCTGCACATTCGCGGACGCGAACCACTCGGGACGGTGCCCGCCGAGGGCCCCGAGTACGAACAGCTACGGTCCGAGATCATGGCGCGATTGCGCGAGCTTCGCGACCCGAAGACCGGCGAGACGGTCGTCGACCAGATGTGGACAAAGGAAGAGGTCTACAGCGGTCCGTATCTTCGCGAGGCGCCCGATATCCTGATCGAGCTCAAGAAGGGCTACTGCTTCTCGGAGGGCTTCGGCAAGTCGGTCTTCGTCAAGGCCGCGCGCGAGCCGTTCGACAAATCGGCGAACCACGAGCTCGAAGGCGTGCTCCTTGTGCGCGGGCCGAATGTTCGCAGAGGCGCCGCGCTCGACACGACCAACGTGGTCGACGTGGCCCCGACGATCCTGTACGCCATGGGCCATCCCGCGCAGGAGAACATGGACGGGCGCGTGATCACCGAGCTGTTCGAGCCGCAGTTCGTCGCAGACAATCCGGTTGCGTTCGACCAGGTTCCCGAGCCGGCCGATCCCGTAGATCGCGGATATGACTACTCCGAAGACGAGATCGGCAGCGTGCAGGACGAGCTCAAGAGCCTCGGGTACTTATGAGCCGACGTCCTGCTCAAATGACTGCGAATGTTGGACTTGCGCTCGACCGGCTCGACGCGCGGCGCCACCACATCTTTGGAATCTGGCTCGAGGGGCTGGTCCGCAACCTGCGGCCGAACCTCCCGAACCTCAGCGTGATCCGTGGACGCCGGCCGAACCGCCCGATGGTGTTCGACCACGTCGAAACGCACCGGCTGCCGACGATGCTCCAGAGCCACTATGCATACGCGACGCTCGGTCCGCGGTACTTCGACCGGCTCGGGCTCGATCTGGTGCACTTTCCGTTTCTCTATTCGCCGTACTCGTGGGCCGGAACCGGTGTCGCGCGCGTCGTCACCATCCACGGCTCGGCGCGCAACGAGATGCCGTATGACATGCGGAAGCGCTTCGGGCTCGGGAAGCACGAGCGCATGACACGTTCGCTTGGCGAGTTCGACGCGATCCTCGCGGTGTCCGAGAGCGCGCGTCGCGAAGCGTCCGAATTCTACCGGCTGCCAATCGAGCGAATCCGCGTCGTGCACGACGCGATCGGCGACCAGTTCCACCCGGGCGATCCCTCGGCGGATCTGCTCGCGCGATTCGGAATTCGCCGGCCGTACGTCCTGTCGCTGTGCACGCTGCGACCAAAGAAGAACATCGGCACGACCGTCGCGGCCTTTGCCGAGTTGAAACGGCGCGGCCATCCGCACCAGCTCGTCATCGTCGGCGACAAGGCGCCGGGCTATACCGAGGTCGACGAGCGCATTGCGGAGTTCGGGTTGGAGGACGACGTCGTCCAGACCGGGTTCGTCGCAGCCGATGACGTGCCGGAGTTCTACCGCGGCGCGGACCTCATCCTGTTTCCGTCGTTCCACGAGGGCTTTGGCCTGCCCGTCGCCGAGGCGCAGGCCAGCGGCTGTCCCGTCGTCGCGACGAACGCATTCGCCATTCCCGAGATTTCGGGCGGCGCAGCCGCGCTCGTCGGCGATCCGCGGGACGCCGGCGAAGTCGCCGGCCACGCGCATCGCATTCTGACGGAACCGTCCTACCGGACCGAGCTCGTCGAGCGAGGTCTCGAGAACGTCCGCCGCTTTCGGTGGGACCGGATCACCGGCGAGGTGCTCGACGCGTACGCCGACGCGCTCGAGCGTGCGTCGGCGCGAAGGAACGCCGCGTGAGCGATCCGCGCGTGGTCATGATCGGGCTCGACGGCGCCACATGGCGCATCCTGCGACCATGGGCAATGTCCGGCGAGCTGCCGAACCTCAAGCGCGTGATCGACGGTGGTGCGACGGGACCGCTCAGGTCGACGCTGCCGCCGCTGACACCGACCGGCTGGACGTCGGCCGCGACCGGCATGAGCCCGGGCAACCACAACGTCTATTCGTTCTTTCGACCGATGCGCGCGAGTTACCGCCGACAGATTCTGAATTCACGCGACTGCCGTGCGGCAAAGATCTGGCAGATCGCGAACGCGTACGGCAAGAAGGCCGGGATCGTCCACCTGCCGCTCACCTATCCCGTCGACAAGGTCGACGGATTCATGGTGTCGGGCATGATGACCCCGACGACCGCGCGCGACGTCACGTGGCCGGCCGAGCTTCTCGACGAGCTCGAGCGCGACATCCCCGGCTACACGCTCAACGTCGACACGACGACGATCAAGACCGGACGTCTGGACGAGTTTCTGCGCGACTCGATCGAGCACGTGCGACGCCATCGCGCCGAAATGGTCCACCTGATGGACCGCAAGGCGTGGGACCTGTTCTGGATCATGTTCTACAACGTGGATCCGGTGGCCCACTTCTTCTGGAAGTTCATGGATCCCGCGCATCCGGCGCACCCGGGCGAGTCGCCGCTTCGGAACGCCGTCCTCGACATCTACCGCGAAGCCGACCTCGCGATCGGCGAAGCCCTCGACCGCCTCGGACCCGACGACCATCTCGTGCTGCTTTCTGACCATGGCATGGAGCCGACGCGCACGAATGTTCACCTGACGTCGTGGCTGATCGACAACGGCTATCTCGTGCTGCGAAGCGAGCGACGGCAGGCGACCGCTGAAGTGCTCTACCGTTCCGGGTTCCAGCGCGAGCGCCTGGTGTATGCGCTCAAGAAGCTTGGACTTGCATGGCTGCCAAAGCTCTTTCCCGAGAGCCTCAAGGACCGCGTCCCCCGCGCGCGCAAGACCTTCAAGGAGATCGAGAACAACGTCGACTGGTCGGCGACGCGCGCGTACTTTCCATCCGCCGGCGGCCGCGCGATCTGGATCAACCTGAAGGGCCGTGAGCCGGCGGGCATCGTCGAGCCCGATGACTACGTCGCGCTGCGCGACGAGATCATCGGAAAGCTCGGGAAGCTCGTGGATGCCGACGGCCGTCCCGTGGTCCGCCTTGCGCTGTCGCGCGACGAGGCCTACACGGGCGCCTATGCCGCCGACGGACCTGACATTGCGCTGCTCGCGCACGACGGATTCTATTTCGCCGAGGGGATCGAGCGACCGGTGCTCAGGCCAAACGGTGCGCGAAACACCGAAAAGTCGGGGAATCACCATCTCGACGGCATCTGCGCGTTTCTTGGGCCCGCCATTCGCGCGGGTGCGAATGTGACCGAAGCCCGTATAATCGATATCGCCCCGACGGTGCTGCACCTCCTGGGGTTGCCGGTCCAGCGGGACATGGACGGCCGGCCGGTCGAGGAGGCGTTCCGCGATGACTTTGCGGCCGCCCACCCGGTACGGTACGACCAGGTAACGGTTGAGCTCGAAGGTGCGGACTTTGACTACTCGGACGACGACCGTGGACAGATTGAAGCACGACTCAAAGAGATGGGTTACATGTAAATGGTGGAGGCATTGATGACACGACGATTGCGCACGATGACAGCGCTCCTGCTCGGCGCGGCAGCCCTTGCCGCGTTCGGGTGCAGCAAACTTGGACCGCAGAAGCCGGCGGAGCCTCCCAGTGCCGAACCAAAAGGGGTCTACATCGTCGACCTGACGAAACCGGACGGGCCGTTGAACCAGATCATGAAGGCTGCCCAGGAGCGGGACCTGACGCTCTTCAAGGCGAGTTTTGCGCCCTCTGTCGATACGGCAAAGGTCGACGAAGTCGCGTTCAGAAAGTTCCGGAAGAAGGTCCTGACGAACAAGATTTCGCCCGTTCCCGAGAGCGTGACCAACGTGAGCGATTCCGAAGCGATCGTGAAACTGCGCAACGCGCGCGGACGCGAAGTCCCCGTCCACGTCCAGAAGATCGACGGCAAGTGGTTCATCTCGGGGATCGATTTCGGCGAAAAGACGAAACAGCGATTCAACGACCGGCAGAAGACGGGCGCGCCGCCGGACGCAGGCCAGAAGCCGAATCCCTGACCGGCATGGCCGACCGGGTTCTCGTCATCGGCCTCGACGGTGCCACGTGGACGGCACTCGACCCTCTGATGGGCGAGGGCCGCATGCCGGCGCTCGCCGCGCTGACGGAACGCGGATTCAAGGCGGCGCTCGAGAGCACGGTCCCGCCGGTGACGGCGCCGGCGTGGTCGTCGTTCATCACCGGCTGCAACCCGGGCCAGCACGGCATCTACCAGTTTTACGAGATCGATCCGTGGTCCGAGCGCGCGCTCGGGCGCGGCGCCGAGACGTTTCTCGCCGAGCCCGGCATCGTGGTCAACGGCAAGGCCCTCGGCGGACCAAAGCTGTGGGAGATCGCGAGCGATGCCGGGTTACGCTGCGCCACCGTCAACCTGCCCATGACCTATCCGCCGTCGCCCATCAACGGGCTGATGGTCACGGACATGCTGACGCCGCCCGGGTCGCGCCGCTTCACGACGCCCCCCGAACTGGCCGACGAACTGGTCGACTACGAAATCGACCTGACACCCGCAGAGAAGGACTTCACGCTCGGCGATGATGCGTTTCTCGCGCGTGCCGAGAGCGTGCTCGACAAACGTGGCCGCGCCGTCGTGCGTTTGTTCGAGCGCGAATCGTGGGACCTGTTCGTCGCCATCTTTACCGAGACCGACCGGCTGCAGCATCGCTACTGGAACGTGCTCAGACCCGATGCACGCACGGCGGACACCGCTGCGTTGCGCGAGCGGGTCGTGGCGCTCTACGAGAAACTGGACGGCTACATCGCGGCGCTCGTCGAGCGCGCGGGCGATGACGTGCGGATCGTCGTGGTCTCGGACCACGGATTTGGCGCCGCCGCGAGCCGGCGCGTCAGTCTCGAACGACTCGCCGTCGAACTTGGATTCAGTTCCAGGCGTATCGTCGCCGAGACGGCTCGCAAAGCTCGGGATCACAAAGCACCGCGTCTACAAGTACCTTGTTGGCTCGTCCCGGACGGTCGCCTTCGAAACGCCGAGCGAATGGCGCGCGACCGCGCGCTCCGCGACGTCAAGGGCAAGCTCGTCAAGCTGCACGACTACATCGGCGGCGTGTGGATCCACGCCGCTGCACGCGGCGGTCCCGTTCCGGACGCCGACGTCCCCGCGCTTCGGGAGCAAATCATCGACACGCTTCTCGGCCTTCGCGATCCGAAGACTGGCGCGCGGTTTGTCGAGCGAGCCGTTCCGCGCGAAGCGCTCTTCAGCGGCGAGCGCGTTTCGGCCGCGCCCGACGTGATCTTCTTTGTCGATGACCCGCTACGGACTCGATCCGTCGCCGCGACAGAGCGGAATCGTCTACACGTTCACGCCGCCGCAGACCGGCACCCACCGGTCCGACGGCATCGTGTCGCTTGCGGGACCCGGCCTCGTCGCGGCCGAGCCGTCTGCGCCGCCGAGGATCGAAGACGTGGCACCGACGGTGCTCCATCTGCTTGGTCTCGCCGTCCCCGCCGCGATGGACGGCCGCGTGCTCGAAGAGTGCTTCTCGGACGAGCTCCGACGGTCACGCCCCGTCGCGGTGTCGCACGATTCGTACGCGTCGACAAGCGGCGTTGGCGCGTGGGATTCCGAATCCGAACAGGACGAAATCATGGAGCGGCTGCGCGGCATCGGGTATGTCGAGTAGCCTCTCGTTGGATTGACCCGCTCCCTGACTCCACCAGAATGATCGCCCTGGCAATCGACCGGCTCGATCAGCGCCGGCACACGTTCGGTCTGCTGCTCGAGCACCTCGTGGCCGCGCTGCGCGACGAGGCTGGCGATCTCGACATCGCGCTCATCCGCGATCGCCGTCGATGCGACATCGCAAGCCGGGTCGAGGGGGTTCGCGAGCTGTTCATCCCGCGTGCACTCGTCCCAAACGCCACGTACGACCGGTTTGGACCGCGGTGGATGCACAGCGCGGGCGCTCGCGTCGTGCACTTCCCGTTTCTGTACGCGCCGGTCCGAAACGCCGGGCTCAAGACCGTGGTCACCATCCACGGAGCGTCGAGAGCGGCGCTCGGCGACGATCTCGTGACACGCTTCTCGACGGCCGAGCTGGCTCGCGTGCGCGCGCGACTGCAGCACGTCGATCGCGTGATCACGGTGTCGGAATCGGCGCGCGACGAAGTCGTCGAGCACTACGGAGTTTCGAGCGATCGAATCACGGTCATCCACAACGGCGTCGGCGAAGGCTTCCATCCCGGCGCCGCGAACGCTGCGGTGCTCGCCAGGTACGGGATCCGGCAGCCGTTCATACTCACGATCTCGACGCTGAAGCCAAAGAAAAACGTCGCGGCGTCGGTCCGGACGTTCGCCGAGCTCAGGCGCAGGCATCCGGATCTGCCGCACCAACTGGTGCTCGTGGGTTACAAGGCCGCGGGATACACCGAGGTTGACGACGCGATTCGCGAGCTGGGTCTCGAGGCGCACGTCGTCCAGACGGGGTGGACCGAGCGCCGAGATCCTGGACGTTCTATGCCGCAGCCGACCTCGTGCTGTTCCCAACGCTCCACGAGGGATTCGGTCTGCCGATCGTCGAGGCAATGGCATCAGGTTGCCCGGTCGCGGCGTCCGGCGTTTTCTCGGTGCCCGAGGTTGGCGGCGACGCAATCGTCACCTTTGATCCCGTGGACGAGGCGGCAATGGTTGACGCCACTGAACGCGCGTTGTTCGATCGAGAGCTCCGCGAGAGTCTTGTATCGCGCGGCCGTGAGCGCGCGCGGCGGTTCACGTGGGCGGACGCGGCGCGAAAGACTGCGGCCGTCTACCGCGAACTGCTCGGCCTCGCATGACCAGTTTGTCGCGGATCATCGAGATTTGTGGATAATCGTCAGGTGGCCCTGCGTGTTCTGCTCACGTGCAAGTACCTTCCGCCCGAAGTCGAGGGCGGAGGCGCGCTCACGGTCCGGGCCCTCGCGAATGCGCTCGTTGCCGCAAACGTCGACGTGACGATCCTGAAGGCCATCCCTCCGGCGAACGCGCACAAGGCGACCGTAGACGGCGTTCGGTTGGTCGAAACGCCGTATCGCGACCGATTCGACTATCGCGCGCGCGGATATCCGGACTTCTACGGCCAGCTCGCCGCAAAGCGCTTTAACCACGCCAGCTACCGGATGGCGATCCGACAACTTGTTTCTAGTCAACAGTTTGACGTAATCCACGCGCAGAACCACACGACGGCGTTGGCCGCGGCGGCGCTTCGGGACGAGACGCGGCTGCCCCTCGTCGCGACCCTGCGCGGACATGGCCTGTGGTGTTTTGTGCTCGGGAAGTGCCTTCCGGACGGGTCGGTGTGCTCGGGATGCATCACGCCGAACCAGATTCCGTGTCTTGGGGCGCCGAGCATCGCACGACAGCCGACGGTTCTTCCCGCGCTCGCGCTGATGAAGGCGTGGATGCGAAAACAGGAGAAACTGGCGCGACGAATCGACCTGATGCTGCCGATAAGCACGATGATGGCCGACGAAGCTAGATCCTATGGACGCGAGATGCGGATCATCCCCGATCTCGTCGCCGATCGCGACGACACGGCACCCCTGCCGCCGGAGGTCGCGGAGGCGCTCGCCCGCGCACGCCGGACACCGGAGACGCGCGTCGCGCTGTACGCGGGCCGTCTCGCGCCGAACAAGGGTTGCGGACTTGTCGTCGACGCAGCCGCGCTGCACCCCGACTGGTCGTTCGTCATCGCCGGCGACGACGCGCGCGGCGGGTATCGGCGCGAGCTCGAACAGCGTGTGACAGAACGTGGCGTTCACAACGTGACGCTTGTCGGATGGGTTCCAAACGCATCGATGCCTGCACTCTATGACGCCGTCGACGTCGTGCTGCTGCCGTTCCTCAGACCCGAACCGCTCAGCCGCGGCATGGTCGAGGCGCTCTCACGCGGGCGCGCGCTCGCCGCGACTGCGCACGGCGGCCCGCTCGACGGCGTCGACGACAGCGTGAACGGCGTTCTGTTCGAGCCGACCGCCGAGGCTCTGGCGCATGCGCTCGACCGACTCGATGCGATGGATCCTGTTGCGCTCGGCGCAGCGTCGCGCCGGATCTACAACGAGCGGTTTCATCCCGACGAGGTCGTGAAGAAGCACCTGGAGGCGTACGAATGGGTTGTCAACAGCGCGGGAGGCCGGCGTGATCGCTGACGAGCAACAGCATCTCGGCGCAAAGGTCGGCCTCGTGGCGACCGAGACCTTTGACGACCCGACCGGAATCGGCACGTACACGCGCCAGCTCGCGATGCGGCTTGCGGGGCGCGTCAGCGAGTTCGTCTGCGTTCGCGACGAGAAGGACGAGACACCCCAATTTCTCGAGCGGACGCTGGTCCTTCCGCGGTCGCTGAACCTCGGCGCGATCCGGCGAATCGCCGCGCCGTTCTACATGGCGTGGAAGGGATTCGACCTGCTCCACTTCCCGTCGGAACCGAGCCTGTACCTCCTTAGGTCGGGCCGCGCGCGCACGCTCGTGACGGTGCACGGCCTGGCGTCGATCCGCCTCCCGGCCGAGCTGCACGAGCGTCTTCCACGGCGTGCCCAGCTGAAATACAAGCACCTGCTCGAAACCGTCGAGCGCGTCATCACGGTCTCTGAAAGCTCGCGTCGCGACATCATCGACGTCTACGAGATCGCCCCCGAGCGCATCTCCGTGATCTACAACGGCATCGACGAGATCTTCTCGTCGGATCCGTCCGACCTGCCCGTTCTCGACGTCGGCGACCGCCCCTACATCCTCTCGGTATGCGCGACGATTCCAAAGAAGAACGTGTCCGCCATCGTTCGGACGCTCGCCGCGCTCAAGGAGCGCGGGCTTCCGCATCGCCTGATCCATATCGGACCGCGCGGCGCTGCCCAGGAGGCGCTCGAGGCCGAGGTCCGGCGATTCAACCTCAGGACCGACGTCAGCTTCCTCGGGTACGTCAGCAAGAACGAGCTTGCCGCGTACTACCGCGGGGCCGACGCCTTGCTGTTTCCGTCGTTCCACGAGGGATTCGGAATTCCGATCGTCGAGGCGATGGCTTCGGGCTGCCCGGTCGTGACGTCGACGGCATTCTCGATGCCGGAAATTGCCGGCGACGCGGCCCTGCTCGTCGATCCGTACAACGTCGAATCGCTGATCGCGGTCACGCACCGGCTGCTCACCAACAGGTCGCTCCGCGACGAGATGATCGAGCTCGGCGTGCAACGCGCGCGTCGATTCTCGTGGAACCGCTGCGCCGACGAAACGGTGGCGGTCTATTCGGAGGTGCTCAACGGCTAATCCGCGCCTCATCGTCGTCACGCTCAACTGGAACGGCGCGTCCGACACGGAGCGCTGCCTGGCGAGCGTCGTGCCCGAGCTGCCGCCCGGCAGCGAAGTCGTTGTCATCGACAACGGCTCGTCCGACGAGGATGTTGCCGCCGTCACGGCCGTCGTTGCACGGTATCCGTCCGTCTCGCTGATCCGGAACAGCGCGAATCTCGGATTCGCCGGCGGATGCAACGTCGGTCTCGATCATGCGTTGCGGCAGGGGGCCGATTTCATCCTGCTGATCAACAACGACGCGGTCGTCGAACCGGGCGCGATCGCGACGCTCGTCGAGCACATGGACTCGCGGCCGCGCACGGGAATGGCATCGCCGGTCGTTCTCGACATGTCGGGAGAGCGGGTTTGGGCGGCGGGCGGTGTTCGCGCGACGCGCGAGGTGGTCTGCCGGCTCGGGATGGCGCGGTGCGCTCCGAGCGACGTTCCGACCGAGCCCTTTCAGCCGTACGCGCTCATCGGGTGCGCGATCATCATCCGGCGCGAGGTGGTGGAGACGGTTGGACGTCTCGAAGAGGCATACTTTGCGTACGTCGAGGACGTCGACTACTCGCTGAGCGTGCGCGACGCCGGGTGGACGATCGACGTCGTTCCGTCGGCGCGCGTCAGGCACGTGATCGCGGCATCGACGGGTGGCGGATACTCGCCGTTGCGCGGGTATCTGTTGGCGCGTGCGACGGCGCTGTTCGTGCGTCGGCGGGCGGCGCTGGACCAGCGAGTCGGGTTTGCGCTGGCCGCGCCGGCGGGGTTGGTGGTCGCGGCGCTGCGCGAGATACCTCGCGGGAACGGGCGCGCCGTGGCGGCCAAGTTGAAGGGGTATATCGACGGCCTGCTCGGGCGGCCCGTGCGTGCGGAGTACTTCTAGGGACGCAGAGCGCAAGGGGTTCACGCAAAGGCGCCAAGGATCGCGAAGGCCCTTGGCGATCCTTCGCGGCTTTGCGTGAACTCGAGCCGACTCGCCAAACTACCGCGGATCCATGATCTCGCCCACGCGGCGGAGCGCGTCGATCACCATCACCAGGATCGGCGGATACAGCAGCGCCCCGACCATCGCGTCCTTCGGAAATCCGCCGCCGGAGAACATTCCGCCCGACGCTTCATCAAGCAGCACCCCGGCCGCGAGCGACCCGAGGTACCCGATCGCCAGGAACGCGAGCGCCATCGACCGCGTGAACGGCTGGCGCGGCGGATCGGTCGGATGCGTCACGCTCGGCGTCGGCGGCTGGTAGGTGTAGTGCTCGAGCGCTCCCCGGATCACCGACACGAGCCTCCAGATCCCAAGCAATGACAGCCCGAGCGCCACCACGGCAACCGGCCAGTCGAACGGATTGAATCGCACAGGTTTGACAAGGGCGAACACGAACGTCGAGATGAACAGCGTGACGAGCACCGTCACGACACGTCCACGCGTCCGCGTCTCCTGCCGGTCCGACTCGATGATCTCGTCGACGATCTCGTCGATCTTCCGCTGATAGGCAACCGCCTGCTTCCGCTGTGCAGAATAGAACGCAAACGGCTGTGCGGTGACGGTCTCGCCTCGATCGTACGTCGCGCGTTTCTCGGGATCGCTCAGGATCTTGTACGCGTCGGAGATTCGCGCGAACTCGGCCGCCGAGTCCGGAGACGAGCTGACGTCGGGATGGTTGTCCCTCGCCAGTCGGCGGTACGCCGAGCGAATCTCCTTGGGCGTCGCCTTGGATGTGACTCCAAGACGTTTGTAGAGGTCGTCCATCGGCCTCCTCCGGCCTGAACTCGGGACAAAACGAGGGACTCGTTCAATACTACGCCCTGCGGAATTGGTCCGCAAATGCCCTCAGAAAGCCCTCCTTGAAGCCCCGCGTCCGAAGTGGTACACTATGCAAGTCATTGGACGAAGTCATGCTTCGCACTCGTTGTCCTCACTATGTGACGCGGCCTCTCGTTTTCCGCCTTACCGGGGCTGTTACGCGTCGTCCTCAACAACAACACGTGGCGCCGTGATCTTAGCAGGAGGTGTTTGTGGGCTTCAAAGTGGGTGAGAAGGTCGTGTACCCCAACCACGGTATCGGAGTCATCGAAGAGATTAGCCTCCGCTCGCTGGGAGCCGAGTCGAGCAACTTCTACATGCTCCGGCTGAAGGCGACCGATTCGGTCGTTATGGTTCCAGTGGCAAACGCTGACGAGGTGGGTCTACGCTCGCCGATCAAACTGAAGGATTGTGACCGGCTCCTGAAGCTGCTGGGCGAGAATTTCGCTTCGCCGCCCGCGGACTGGAAGGACCGGTACAAGGAATTCCTCGAGAAGATGCGCACCGGCGACGTCTTCACGGTTTCGGAAGTCCTCAAGACGTTGACGTATCTCAGCCTCCGCAAGCCGCTGTCGTTCCGCGAGAAGCGAATGCTCGAGCGCGCCCGGTTCCTTGTCGTCAGCGAGATCGCGATGGTCTGGCGCAAGACGGAACCAAACGTGGAGCAGCTCGTTGACGAGGCCCTGTCTAAGGCGTGCTCCAAGCACACCAAGAACGTTGCGCGTGTAGCAGCCGCTGCCGCCGGCGCCGTCTAGAAGCCGTATTCGGACGCCCGGTCTGACGCCTCGAGCTCAGACCGGGCCTCCCTCCCCGCATGGATTCCGGTCAGATCGTCTGGATCGTCTCCAAGCTCCTTTTCGTCGCCCTCCTCATTTTTGCGAACGGCTTCTTTGTCGCGTCCGAGTTTGCGCTCGTGACGGTGCGACGGCCTCGCATCGAGGCGCTTGCTGAAAAGGGCAGCCGCACGGCACAGGCCGTCCAGCGGCTCCAGTCCGACCCGACGACCTTTATCTCCGCGACACAGCTGGGGATAACGCTTGCCAGCCTCGCGCTTGGCTGGATTGGCGAAGCGACGCTCGCCGACGAAGTGTTCATCCCGCTCTTCGACCGTATCTGGCCGGAACGCGCCGTGGTCTCGGCGCACGCGCTCGCCATTCCGATCGCGTTCATCTCGATCACGTACATGCACATTCTCTTTGGCGAGCTCGTGCCAAAGGCGATGTCGCTCGAGCGCACCGAGGTCGCCGCGCTGATGCTTGCGCGCCCGCTCGAGCTGTTCATTCGCGTGTTCAAGCCGTTCATCTGGCTGCTCGAGGCTTCGGGCTCGGCGGTGCTCAAACTTCTCGGCTTCGGCACGACGCTCGAACACGCGTCCGTATACAACGAGGAGGAGATCCGCCAGATCGTCCAGATCAGCCAGCAGCGCGGCCACCTCAAGCCCGACGAGCAGATCCTGATCAACAATGTGTTCGAGTTCACGGACACCGTCGCTCGCGAGGTGATGATCCCGCGGCCCGAGGTCGTCGCGATCGAGATCTCCACGCCGCTCGCCGATATCGTCAAGGAGTTCCAGGTGTCGGGCTATTCGCGTCTCCCCGTGTACCGCGGCCAGTTCGACGAGGTCGCCGGCGTGCTCCACAGCAAGGACCTGATGCCGTTCCTCCTGAAGCCGGAGGGGTTTCGGATCGAGCGCATCATGCATCAGCCGCTCTTTGTCCCCGACAACGGCCCGCTCGAAGAGGTCCTGCGCCACATGCAGCGCAAGCAGTCGCACTTTGCGATCGTGGTCGACGAGCACGGGGGCGTCGAGGGCATCCTCACGCTCGAAGACCTACTCGAAGAGATCGTCGGCGAGATCCAGGACGAGCACGATGAGGACATCGACGACGCGATCCACTCGGAGGTCGACGGCACCTACGTGATCGCCGGGTCCGTGTCCATGCGCGAGCTCAACAAGCGGCTCGACCTCGAGCTCCCCGAGGCGGACGAGTACACGACCCTTGCGGGATTCCTGCTGGCACGCGCCGGACGGCTGCTCTCACCCGGCGACCAGGTCGAGTACGAAGGGCTGTCGTTTACCGTCGAACTCGTCGATCGACGGCGGATTGCACGCGTCCGGATGGAGCGACTCGCCGAGGCAGCCTCTCAGGACGACTGAACGAGACGTGCCGCGGCCCGCAGACGCGCGACCACACTGGGCTGTCCAATCGTCACCACGACGTCGAACAGACCGGGTCCAACCGAGCTGCCCGTAAGTGCAGTCCGGGTTGCGTTTATCAGCAATCCGGCCTTCACACCCGATTCATCGGCGAACTCGCGAAGCGCCTTCTCGGTCGTCTCGAGCGAGAACTCGTCGAGCGCCTCATATCGATCGGCGAGCGCGGGAAGAAGCTCCGCGAGGCGCGGGTCCGCCAGGTTCTTGGCGACTGCCTTCTCATCCATGTCGAAGGCGTCGGCAAAGTACGCCTTGCCGCCCTCGACAAAATCCTTCAGCGTGCGCGCCCGCGAGCGAAGCAGCTCAACCGTTGCCACGAACCAGACCCGCCGAGCGCCGCCCTCGGCAAAATCGTCGGACCACAGTCCGGCTGACTTCATCTCGGCTTCAACGCGCGGAAGCAGTGTCTCGATGGGCATGTGGGACAGGTACTCCGCGTTCATCCACAAACCCTTGGCGTCGGTCCACGCCCGGTCGTCCGTCTCGCTGAAATTGAAGATCGCGTCGGCGCGGTTGATTCCCTCGAGCGAGAACGTCTCGATCAGTTCGTCGAGCGAGAACACTTCCTGATCGGTTCCCGGCGACCAGCCGAGCAGCGCGAGGAAATTCCGGAAGGCCTCAGGCACGAATCCGCGATCGCGGTACGTCGTCAGCGACACAACCGGACCGTGCTTGCGTTTCGATAGCTTTGACCTGTCCGGCGCGAGAATGAGTGGCAGGTGCGCGAACCGCGGAGGCTCGACTCCAAGCGCTCGATAAATCTGAAGCTGCTTGTGGGTGTTGGACAAGTGGTCCCTGCCGCGTATGACGTGCGTAATCCGCATCTCGATGTCGTCGACCACGACCGAGAGGTTATAGAGCGGCGATCCGTCGGATTTGAGCAGAACCAGTTCTTCGATCGTCTTGTAATCAACCGACTGGTCGCCATAGACGGCATCGACGAAGCTCGAGACCCCCTTCTCGGGGACCTTGAGCCGGATTGCGTACGACTCGCCCGCTGTAGCGCGCCGGCGTGCCTCTTCGGGGTCAAGGTCGCGAAACGGGTTGCGCGGCCGGTCGCCAGCGTACTCGCTTGCGCGCTCGGCGACCACCTCCTTGATGTTCCGGTCATTGGCGTCCAGCTTGGGCGTGAAGTCGTAGTAGGCCTTGCCCTCGTCGACAAGCCGGAACACGGCAGCACGGTGGACCTCGCTGTAGTCGGACTGGTAGTACGGCCCCTCGTCCCAATCAAGGCCGATCCACGCGAGCCCCTCGAGGATCGACCGCGTCGAGTCCTCAGTCGAGCGCTGCTTGTCGGTGTCCTCGATGCGAAGGACATAGGTGCCGCCGAGCTTTCGCGCGTAAAGCCAGTTGAAAAGCGCCGTGCGCGCACTTCCGATGTGCAAGTACCCCGTTGGCGACGGTGCAAATCGGACGCGAATCTTGTCAGTCATGAACTTGTTCCCAAAGCGAAAGAGGCAAGCCGTCGCTTGCCTCTTTCTCGTCGAATCTCGTGAACGGAGACGGCAGGATTCGAACCTGCGTTACCTTTTGAGTAAAACGATTTAGCAAACCGCCGCCTTAAGCCACTCGGCCACGTCTCCAATTCGATGCCGGGCAAAAGTACCGGAGGGCCTGGGGCTTGTCAACAGCGGTCAACGGCGAGCGGTGCGTATCGAACGCACGCCATGATTACTCAGTCTCGGACGCCACCTACTTCTTGCCGCGCTGCTCGATCTTCGCCCACGTGTCGCGAAGACCGATCGTGCGGTTGAAGACGAGCGCCGCCGGCCCCGAGTCGCG
>JBGAKX010000225.1:0-4499 GCA_044224215.1 Blastocatellia bacterium | reverse complement strand
AACCGGGTGACGTATCACCTGAACGGCGGGCGCGAGATCTTCATATTCGGCAACGAGTCCGAGAAGTTCGCGAACTTCTTCAACACGGATTCGCGACGTCCGATGCGCAATGGCGTCCTGAACCCGCGGGAAGAAAACGGCCTGCTCGTCATCCAGTCGATCATCGAGAAGGTGCTGCCCAAGACGCGCAAGAACGAGTTGGTGTGCTTCAGCGTTCCCGGTCCGGGGCGCGACATTGCGTCCGATCTCGTCTATCACGAGGCGATGCTGAAGAACCTGATCAGCAGCCTTGGCTATCGTGCCAAGGCCGTCAACGAGGGTCTTGCGGTCGTATTTGCCGAGCTCGAATCCGAGAACTTCACCGGCATCGGCATCAGCTGTGGCGGCGGAATGTGCAACATCTGTCTGGCCTACATGTCGGTCCCGGTGTTCGCGCTCAGCACGTCAAAGGCCGGTGACTACATCGACACGAGCGTCGCGTCGGTGACGGGCGAGGCTCCGACACGTGTGCGCACGATCAAGGAAGAGGGTCTCGATCTGAGGCGCCAGCCGCACAACAAGTTCGAAGCGGCACTGTCGATCTACTACGACGAGATGATCCTGTCGCTCGTCGAGGCGCTGCGCACGGACTTTGCGCAGCACGCGAACCTGCCGCGGATGGATCGTCCGATCCCGATCGTGGTGAGCGGTGGAACGGCAATGCCGCGGGGCTTTGTCGAGAAGTTCACGCAGCAGCTCGACCAGGCGGAGCTGCCGTTCAAGGTCTCGGACGTCCGGCTGGCATCCGATCCGTTGACGGCGACCGCGCGCGGGTGCGCGATCGCGGCGATGCACGAGGAATAGCTCGGCTGGCCGCTGGTGCGGCACGCTACGCTGACAGAAGAATCAGGGCCGCTGACTCGATCAGCGGCCCTGATTTCGTTTCCTGTCGCCGGTTACGCGCTGAACGAGGTTCCGCAGCCGCAGCCGCCCGTCGCATTCGGGTTCTTGAACGTGAAGCCCGAGCCCATGACGGAGCTGACATAGTCGATCTCGACGTTGTCGAGATACTGCGCGCTGAACATGTCGACGAAGACCTTGATGCCCTTGAGGTCGAGAACGCTGTCGTCCTCTCGCGGGGACTCCTCGATCTCCATCGCATATTGAAAGCCCGAGCAGCCGCCGGGGATGACGCGGACGCGAAGCCCGCCTTCGTTCGGCAGGTCCTCGTCAGCCATGAACTTCCTGACCTCTTCGGCCGCGGCTTCGGTGAGTAACAGGTTCATAGGTCTTCGTTCTCCTTTTGCTGTGTCGAACTCGGACATCCGACGCACGCACCGCGCAGCACAACCCGGATGTCACATCCCTCGATCGCGACGAGCTCGATGCCGCCCCCGTGCATCGCGAGGCCCGGCCGAACACGGTCGAGCACCGCCTCGACGTCTTCGCGCGAGAAGGCGGCGGTTGCAGCAGCGTCACGGGTCTTGTGCACGTCTGTGAGCATCGCGATTCGGTTCACTACATTTTGATCGTCGGCAGGGCCTTGGCGCTGCCGGCCGTCTCGGAGCGCGCGACGACCGCGTCGGCGATCTCGCGAAACGCCTTGGCCTGGTCTGTCTCCGGGCTCGCCACGACAACGGGAACACCCGAGTCGCCGCTCTCGCGCACGTGCGCGCCAAGCGGAATGCGGCCCAACAGTTCGGTCGAAAACTGGCGAGCGATCGACGCGCCGGCGCCGGAACCAAAAATCTCGTGTCGCGTGGAGCAGTTGTCGCAGATGAAGTAGCTCATGTTCTCGACGACGCCGACGAGCGGGACGCCGACCTGCTCGAACATGTTGATCGCCTTGCGGACGTCGGTCGCGGCAACCTCCTGCGGGGTCGTCACGACGACGGCGCCCTGCACGGGAACGAGTTGCGCGAGCGAGAGCTGGACGTCGCCGGTCCCGGGAGGCATGTCGACGATCAGAAAATCGAGCTCGCCCCAGTCGACGTCCGAGAGGAACTGCTTGACGACGCCGTGGAGCATCGGGCCGCGCCAGACGACCGGCTTGTCGCCGGGATTCAGAAAGCCCATCGACATGATCTTCATGCCGTGCGCCTCGATCGGGACGATCTTCTGACCGACGATCTTTGGCTGTTCGTTGACGCCAACCATGAGCGGGACGTTGGGGCCATAGACATCGGTGTCGAGCAGTCCGACGCGCAGGCCGCGCGCGGCGAGCGCGGCGGCAAGATTGACGGCGACGGTCGTCTTGCCGACGCCGCCCTTGCCGGAGCTGACGGCGATGATGTTCTTGATCCCTTCAACCGGCGCCTTGGCGCCGACTCCGTGTGCACTCATGTGGTCTTCTGTCTCCTTCGGTCGGTTGGCGTGTCGTTCTGCTGTAATGAATCCGTGCGTGGCGGGCGGGAGTCGATCGCTTGCGATCGCCGACCGGATGGCACGCTCGCGGCTAGTCGAGTCGGGCGATCAGCCCGTCGATCTGCTCCGGTGTGACACCCTCGTAGAATTCGTTGTCGATCTCGACGTTCGGCCCCGAATCGCACATGCCAAAGCAGTACGTCAGCTCGAGTTTCAGGCCGTTGTCGACTTCGGTGTCGGGCGCGACCCCGTGAGCGAGGACGAGGTGCTCGACGAGCTCTTCGGCGCCATTCATCGCGCAGTGCACGTTCACGCACACCGTCATCTCGTGCTTGCGGGCGAACTGCCGGCGGGTATCGGCAGCGGGAATCGCCTCACTCGCCTGATCGGCCGCAGTCTGGTTCATGACCGGCAGCTGCCGCGCGCCGGACGTCGTGGGAACGACGCGGTATTCGCACGACGATGCGCCATTGACGATCCGGCAGCCGCCGAGGGCGATGCTGCCGCCCGTCACTTCGCCGTAGATTCTGAGCTCCTCGGCGCAGACGCGTGGAAACCGCTCTGCGACCTCGCGAATGGGGCAGTTGTGTTCGACCACGAGAAAGCTGCCGTCGTCGAGCGGCTCGACGTCCGTGAAGTAGCCACGCTCGTTGAACTCGCGTGCCACCGCGCGGACACGGTCCTCGAACGAGAGGCCCTCGACGCGCGACTTGAGTGTTTCGATCACCGTCTCGGCCTGGGCGCTCAGGAGGTTGTCGACGGCTTCGTCGCCAAAGGTCCGGTTGATCTGCGCGAGCAGATCGCACGCAAAGGTTCCGGTCGAGTCGGGAAACAGCCCGTCGCCATCCGACGTGAGCGAGTAGAGGAATCGCGGGCGTCCGCGTTCGCAGCGCTCCGAACAGTGGCCGACGAATCCCTGCTCCTCGAGCTGGTCGAGGTGGCGGCGCACAGCGACCTTCGAGATCGCGAGCTCGGCCGACAGCGCCTCGACACTCATGCTGCCCTGGCGCTTCAGCAACTGGACGATCTCGGCGCGCGTGGCCTTGAGCAGATCAATGTACGCCGACATAACCAACGAAGACTACAGGACGTACAAATATAGGTCAACAGATTCGTTTGTTTATTCGGAGTGTTTGACAGGCACGCCTTGCCGGGACTATTGTGCCTGCGCGGAGTGTGACGTTGTCACGTTTCTCGTCGGTCGGGCCGGTAGGGCGAGTCGCCTTGGCCGCCTCGGCACCTTCGCATTAAGGAATGATGGGTTTCGGTCCAAACGGGCGAATTTTTATCACATTTGAACTGGTAAGTCTCGAAAGCGTGGAACATGATGTTCCGCGGCGAGCAAAGATGAGCGTCCGGAGCGGCGGTTTGACTTCGGATAGTCGGTCCAGCCGGGCTGCTGGATGAGTCCCGGTCGTTTCACTCAGTATCCTGGAGTGGTTCTGCTATGTCGATTATCGGAGAGGTCGTAGACACGGTAAAATCGCTGGTCGGGGGCCTCGCCCACACCGTCAGCCGGATTCCCCAGCCAAAAACTACCATTTCGTACCCGGAGGATCCTGTGCCGCTGTCGGCGCGCTTTCGGGGCGAGCACTTCCTGGACACCGACGAGCACGGCCGCGAGCGCTGTGTCGCATGTTTCCTTTGTTCGGCTATCTGCCCTGCTGACGCCATTTACATTGAGGGATCGGACGATTCCCGTCCGTACCCCGAGCGGATCGGCGTCGACTCGCGGTATGCAACCGTATATCGCATCGACTACGGCCGGTGCATTCTGTGCGGCTACTGTGTCGAAGCGTGTCCCAAGGACGCGATCAAGCACGGCCACAACTTCGAGATGGCGTCGTACACGCGCGAGGGCCTGATCAAGAACAAGGAGCAGCTGCTCGAGAACCGCGACAAGCAGCGAAAGCTGCACATCACGATCAGGACGTAAGGTTCGCCAGACGACCGAATACGCGGCCGGACCGCGATTCACACGAAACAAGAGCGCCGGAGTGCCCTGGGACGGGTCTCCGGCGCTTCTGTTTTCTACGTGCTGGCTGGCCGTGGATCTGTGTAGGCGTCTCTACGGACGTCGGACGGTGCAATCCCTCCAAATGTTCGAGCACGTTCTCGACGGCAATGAGGATTGCGCGCTGGCGCTCGGCCGGGTA
>JBGAKX010000046.1:0-31507 GCA_044224215.1 Blastocatellia bacterium | reverse complement strand
GACTTGGAGCCAACCTTTCTTACAACCTGCTACTGCTTGGCGTTTGGTTCGCCGGGCCGCTCGGCATCGGGTTGGTGGCATCGGGTGCACTGCGGGACAGGCTGACCCGATTGCTGTCACTCTCGTCCATCTCGGTCCTCTGCCTCGCGCTCGGTCATGACAACATAGGAATCCACTCCGTCGGGCCGATTCACTACTCCGAGTCGGTCATTCCGCTGACGATTATCGCGGTTGCTGGCGCGATCACACTTCACGATCTCCAGAGTCGATTCGGACTGCGCTTTGCCCCGGTTGCGGCCGCAATCGTATTGTTTCTTGTCATCGGACTCGGCTCGTTTGCAGGTATCGAGTTCATCGCGCTCCGGCGACAGGCCGAGATCCAGGCGCAGATCTACGGAATGCTCGACGCAGCAGTTCCAGAGCCTGAACGGGCCGTTGTGCTCGCCGACGACTTTCGATCCATCTGGCAGTCGGTCGAAGTGTATCGAATGACTGGGTCGTGGGTACTCGAGTGGCGACGTCCCAGGCCGGACTTTAGTGACCGAATTCTCATTCTCAACTTCAGGCCCGGTGTCGAAACTCAGCTGAGGGAGCGCTTTCCAGATCGGCGATTTCTGCGCCTCGAGGTCGCGACAGATTACGCGAATCCCCGGCTGACCGAGCTTCCATAACGTCGCCCCAATTGGCTCAATTCAGTCGGCCGGCGTCACGTGTGACGCCCTTGGCGTCAACGAAACCAATGCGGTAGAGTCTCCCAGTTTCCGTTGATCGCTATGAAAACCATACGAATCGCAAGTGGGCAGGGCTTCTGGGGCGACTCGCTCGAAGCGCCGGTCCGGCAGGTCCAGGGCGGGCCGATCGACTTCCTGATGCTCGACTATCTGGCCGAAGTCACGATGTCGATCATGCAGAAGCAGCGCGCTCGCAATCCGAACCTCGGATACGCCACGGATTTCGTGCCTCTCGTCGAGCGCATTCTTCCGGCGTGCGTCGAGCGCGACATCACCGTGATCGCGAACGCCGGCGGCGTGAATCCGGCCGGGTGTTCGAACGCTGTGCTCGACGTGGCCCGTCGGCAGGGTTTTTCCGGCAAGGTCAAGGTTGGGATCGTCCACGGCGACGACATCATGGGACGGCTCGACCAGTTTCTTGCGGATGGCATCGAGCTCCGCAACATGGACACGGGCGAACCGCTCTCCACGATCCGGGACCAGGTCCAGAGCGCGAACGTCTACTTTGGCGCGTGGCCCATCGTCGAGGCGCTCGCCGGAGGCGCGCGAATCATCATCACGGGCCGATGCACGGATACGGGCCTTACGCTCGCACCGATGATCCACACGTTCGGTTGGAAGCGCGACGACTGGGACCTGCTCGCAGCGGGGACGATCGCCGGTCACACGATCGAGTGTGGCGCCCAGGCATCCGGCGGCAACTGCATGGTCGACTGGCAAACGATTCCCGACATGGCGAACATCGGTTACCCGATCGCCGAGGCGCGGCCGGACGGCGAGGTCGTCATCACGAAACACGCTGGGACCGGCGGCCGCATTACGACTGCCGTCGTCAAGGAGCAGCTCGTCTACGAGATGGGTGATCCGCGCGAGTACATCACACCGGACTGCGTCGCGGACTTCACCACGATCCAGCTCGCGGACGACGGGCCTGACCGCGTGAGGCTTTTCGGCATCAAGGGACGGCCTGAGACCGAGTTCTACAAGGTCTCGATCAGCTACAGCGCCGGATACAAGGCGGTCGGCTCGCTTGTCTACGCGTGGCCAGACGCGTACGCAAAGGCGCAGGCGGCCGACAGGATCCTGCGCGAGCGCCTCGACGGTCTCGGTCTGAAATTTGACGAAGTACTCACCGAGTTTGTCGGCGCCGGCGCGTGTCATGGGCCCCTCGCAGGCGAGCCCTCGAGCGGCATCGCCGAGATTGAATTTCGAATCGGCGTGCGCGGACAGGACAAGGACGCGGTCGAGCGGTTCACGAAGGAGCTCGCGCCACTGGTTCTCACGGGTCCGCCGAATGTCACTGGATTCGCGGGCGGCCGGCCGCGCGTGCAGGAGGTCGTCGCGTACTGGCCTGCGCTCATTCCAAAGACGGCGGTCTCGCCGGTCGTCGAAATTCTGGAGGCCTGAAGCACGATGAGAGTTCAGCTCGTGAAGATCGCGCATGCGCGTTCAGGCGACAAAGGCGACACGGCGAACGTGGGGCTCATCGCACTGCGTCCGGAGTTCTACCCTGCCCTCGTCGAGCACGTAACGGCGGACGCGGTAAAGCGACATTTCCATGGCATCTGTCATGGCGGCGTCGAGCGGTTCGAACTGCCGAATCTCGGCGCGCTCAACTTCCTTCTGCACGAATCACTTGGCGGCGGCGGCACGGTCTCGCTGAAGACCGACGCGCAGGGCAAGACGTACAGCTCGGCGCTTCTGCGGATGGAAATCGACCTCGACGCGGACACGGCGCGTCTTCTCGAATAGCGCCAACTCGCGGGAGATCACGAATGGCTGCAACACTTCCAGTCACCTGCCTATTCTGCAACCGTATCATCTATGACTATTCGGGTCCGACGGACCGCGTCGTGCTCGATGCAGCGCACTTCGCCCCTCGACGGGGATTCGAGAAGCCGTCGCCGACGACGGGCCTCGTCTGTCCGAATTGCGGCGAACGATGGGTAGCCGCGTCACTCCAGATCGACGGATTGCGCATGGCGGTCGATCCCACGACGCGTGGATCGGGTGTCGTAAAGTACTGACGGGCTCGATCCGGGCGCCAATCATGGATTCAGACAGATACACGCGAATCACGTATGACGTTACGGACGGGACTGCCGTCGTCACGCTCAATCGTCCTGAGAAGCGCAACGCGCTCGACATCCCGACGGTCAGCGAACTGAAGGCTGCGTTTGCCGTGGCGCGCGACGCGCCGGACGTGCGCGCGATCCTGCTCAAGGGAGCCGGAACGGACTTCTGTTCGGGCGCGGATCTGTCGGCGATCCAGCGCATTGCCGAGAGCAACATCCTCGAGAACCGCGACGACGCGCGCTCGATGATGGATCTGTTCGTCCTGATGCGCCAGATTCCAAAGCCGGTCGTCGCAGCGGTGCGCGGCCGCGCGCTCGCAGGCGGCTGCGGGCTCGCCACTGCATGCGACATCATCCTTGCGGCCGAATCGTCGCTGTTCGGCTATCCGGAAGTTCGTATCGGGTTCGTGCCCGCGATGGTTATGGCAATCCTGAGACGGTCGGTGTCCGAGAAGATCGCATTCGAGCTGATCGCGACGGGCGAATCGATCTCCGCGGCGCGCGCCGCCGAGATTGGTCTCGTCACGCGCGTGATCGAGGACGACGTGTTTGACGACATTGTCACGGATTACATGTCAGGCCTGGCGCGGGCCAGCGCGTCGGCCGTTGCCCTGTCCAAGTACCTGCTCTACCACATCGACGGAATGACGTTCGACGCCGCAATATCGGCCGGCGCGGACTTGAACGCCGTGGCCCGGCTCACGGACGACTGCCGCGACGGCATCGCCCGGTTTCTCAAGCGATCCTGAGACCTCCCCGAACCGACATGCACGAATCCGACCCGGCTCCGCGAAAGAAGCTCGCCATCCACAGCAAGATCCTGATCGGGCTCCTCGTGGGCGCCGTGTCGGGAGTCTCGGCGAACCTGCTGTTCGGCAAGGATCCGCGATTGACCTGGTTCATCGAGGGGCCGGCGTATTTCGTCGGTCAGGTCTTTCTGCGGATGATCTTCATGGTCGTGATTCCGCTGATCTTCTCGGCGCTCGCGCTCGGTGTCGCGGAGCTCGGCGACGTTCGCCGTCTCGGACGAATCGGACTCAAGACATTTGCGTACACGCTGATCGTCACCACGCTGTCGGTCGTCCTTGGCCTGGCGCTCGTGAACACGATCAAGCCCGGCAGCTACCTCTCTCCCGAGAAGAAGGCGGAGCTGATCGCGTCGAGCGGCAAGGACGCCGTGATCGCGAACGCCGAAAAGGCCAAGTCGACGAAGACCGTCGACCGGATCCTCCAGATCATTCCGAACAACCCGCTCAGCGACGCCGCGAATGCCACGAACCCGCACGCCGATTACGCCGGCAGCGGATTCCTGGCGATCATGTTTTTCGCGTTCGTCTTCGGACTGGGGCTGGCGCTCAGCGATCCCGACACTGTAAAGCCCGTGATCGGGGTGCTGCAGGGCGTCTACGCGGCCGTGATGAAGATCATCGGTTTTGCGATGGCGCTCGCGCCGTACGCCGTCGCGGCGTTGATCTTCGGCACCACGGCGAGGCTCGGATTCGAGGTATTCAAGTCGCTCGGCATGTACGTGTTTGTCGTTCTACTGGGACTCGCAATCCACCAGTTTGTCACGTATTCGATCCTCATCAAGGTGTTCGCCAAGATGAGCCCGCTCGTGTTCTTCCGCAAGATTCGCGAGGTCATGATCACGGCATTCTCGACGAGCTCGAGCAACGCGACGCTGCCGACCGCGATCCGCGTCACCGAAGAAGAGCTCGGCGTCCCGCGCGAGATCACCGGGTTCGTGCTCACGCTGGGCTCGACGGCCAACCAGAACGGCACGGCCCTGTATGAGGGCATCACGGTGCTCTTCCTCGCCCAGGTCTTCAACGTCGATCTCACGCTCGGACAACAACTTACGGTTGTCCTGATGTCGGTGCTCGCCGGAATCGGCACGGCGGGCGTCCCGGGCGGCTCGCTGCCGCTCGTCGTGCTGGTCCTTCAGACGGTCGGTGTGCCGGCCGAGGGCATCGCGATCATTCTGGGTGTCGATCGCATCCTGGACATGAGCCGCACCGTCCTGAACGTCACGGGAGACATCACCGCCGCGGCGTACGTTTCACGCTCCGAGGGATTCCCGCTCAAGCAGTAGTGCAAGGCCGGCGAAGTTATCCGTCGGCGCTCTGTGTTCCCTCGTGCGTCGGCGACACGAACAGGCGTCGAACGAGCCCGACGATCTTGCCGACGATCCCGTGGAGCGCGTACAGCACGGCGAGCGCCAGAAGTGTCCACTCGGAGTAGTAGTAGACCGCACACACGCCGAGTGCGATGAGCAGGATGACAAGCCGCGGATTTCGAGACAGCGGGCCGATCGACTTGAACGACGTATAGCGGAACGTGCTGACCATCAGCAGTGCGAGCAGCGCGACGAGCACAAGCATTGCCGTCGCCCAGCCGTGGGGACCGACAACGTACTCCCGTCCAACGAGGTCGATCGTCGCCGTGGTCTGCGATGCCGGAGTCTTGGCCGCGTGGACAATCGCGGCGATCAGGCTTGCGCCCGCGGGAATTGGCATCCCGACAAAGGCCTTCTTCTCGAGCTTCGGGCTGGTGCCCGCCTTCTGCATCGCGGGCTTCGACGCCTGCACGTTGAATCGCGCGAGCCGCAGCGCGCCGCATATCAGGTACAGAAACGAGACCGCCCACGAAATGCGGCCGAACTCGGGGAGGAACCCGTATCCCCAGCAGTACGCGAGCATCGCGGGCGCGATCCCAAACGTCAGGACGTCGGCGATGGAGTCGAATTCAACGCCGAACTTTGTCGTCGAATTCGTCATGCGGGCGACACGTCCATCGAGAAAATCGAAGAGCACCGCCCAGCCGATGAAGATTGCGGCGATGTTGAAATGCCTCGCCGCCTCACCGATGTCGTTCAGGCTGAGCGCCATGCTGCCGTTCAGCGATTCGATCACCGCCGAGAATCCGCAGAAGATGTTCGCCGTCGTGAAGAGGCTCGGAATGATATAGACGCCCTTCTTGATGCCCTTCCGCTCGGGTCTCGGCTGTTCGTCGGTTTCGCTCACGACAGTTTCCTCCCGATGATTGTCTCGCCTGCCACGACACGATCGCCTGTCTTGCAGAGCACCTGAATGTCGGCGGTCATCACGACGTCCATCCTCGAACTGAACTTCATCAAACCGATCCTTTCGCCGCGTTCGACCGGGTCTCCCGGTTTCTTCCAGCACACGATTCGGCGCGCGAGCAGGCCGGCGATCTGTCGCACGACGATCGTCATCTCGGGGTTCGAGATCGTGATGACGTTCTGCTCGTTCACCTCGGATGCGATGCGCCGGCTTGCCACCTTGAACGAGCCAGGCTTGTACACGACGTCCTCGATCGTGCCGCCGATCGGCGATCGGTTGATGTGCACGTCGAGCGGCGACAGAAAGATGCAGACCTGCGTCGGCGACGATTCGTCCGTTGGATCGACGCGCTCGACGACGAGGACCTTACCGTCCGCCGGCGACACGACTACGTTTGGCTCGCCGGGCGGCGTGCGCTCGGGATTTCTGAAGAAATACGCCATGAACGCGGCCAGGAGAGCGCACGTGGCCGCGAAACCCCACAGGAACCACAGTCCGAAAACGGCCGCGGCGCCACCGGCGACGAGAGCCGGAATCGTGAAGAGCAGGAGAAATGGAATGCCGTCTCTGGCCATAGATCGGATGTCGAACTGCTGTGAGGAGTGCGGGCGATGAGCATACAGACTCCGCCCTCGTGACGCAAAACGGGGGCGCTCACATGGCGCCCCCGTTCGTTTGGGACTTGTATGTAGGACTGAATAATGAGCGTTGTTACGCGCTCTCGCGATGGCGATATTGGTGGAGAATCATCTCCATCTGATCCTTGATATACAGCTTCTTCTTCTTGATGCTTTTCTCTTCGTTCAGCTCGTCATCGTTCGGATATGGCAATGCGGAAAGTTCGCTCAGGCGCTGCTCGTACTGCTTGTGCTCGTCGACAAGCTCGCGGAAGTGGGGGTCACTCGAGAGGAGATAGTCCTTGAGCTCTTCTGTGGTGCTGAACTGATTCATAGAAGCCTCCTGTAACGTAGCGGTGAGAGAAAGACCAATCTGGCCAGATCGAACTGACGTCATACTACTCCATGAAAACGGGGTCCGCAAGTGGATTCACCTACGGGCAATGTGTGTCATAAGCAGTTTCATTTCAACAACTTAGTGAGGCATCGCCCAGGGATTGTCGGCCGAGCCGAGGGCTGTTCGTTTCGCTTGCGGATTGTACGATTTCAGGTCATTTGTCGTCGAAGGTGAAGTTAAATCTGAGCAACGCCCGCGAGTCCACGCCGTGACCGGCGCGCCGCGCTGCAAAGAACTTCTCGGCGCGTATCGCGGCGATGTATCCTTCGTCAAAACCGAATCACCTGCCCAACGCACGACGTCGATCGTGCCGAATGTTCCATCGCCCTTGAACTCGACGACGACGTCGACGGTGGCCGAGACGGAATCGCTCCGCGTCCGCCGTAAGCGCCGGATGTGGTCTGCGGAAGAATCTTGGCAACGACTCTCCTGGTGCCGGTCTCCGGGTTCGCGACGAGGTCACCGGCGCGTCGGCGACGACCGGGTTGGCGCCGGTACGGCCCGCACGGATTCGTTCAAGCGTTGGAGTCCAGCCGGCGATATCGAGCCGACACGCACCGGACAGTTGGCGAAGCGCGGCGGGTCGATCTGCACCTCGCGCTGTCAGCGTCGCGTAATGCACGAGCTCGCCCGTGCGGCCGTCGACGACGAACACGCCGGCACGGGCGTCCCACGAGTCGGGGCCTGCTTCGGGTCCCAGATCCACGATCGATGCGACCGCGAGCACCAGCACTTCCACTCCGCACACCTGCGCCAGGCGCCTCGCCTCTGACCGCGTCAGGTTGAGCGAACCGTCGTAGCCGCTCCCCGCGAGCGCAGCGTCGACAAGGCCCGGATCGAGCACGGCGACGTCATCGCGCCGCTGGATCTCCAACAGCACGATGGCGCGCACGTCGGGGCTGCCTCGAACCTGGCCGACGGCAACACGCAACGGTGCGGGTACAAACGCCGAGTGTGCGGGCGACGCTGACGCCAGCAGCACGGCAACCAGCGCAAGCCGCGCCGCACGAGCAAGCGTTGTCGCGTGGATCGTCACGTCTCGCGCATGCCGCGCGCGAGGTTGAAAACGGTCTCCGCGATCTCCTCCGGGAAGCACAGCCTCTGAATGCTGTAGCCCCGCATTCCGCGCACGACCTGCGACACTTCGCTGATCTCGCGGATCTCCGGATCGGGACCGCCGGTGTCGACATAGATGTTCGCCCGTGCGTCGGCCACGTTCGGACTGTAATAGCCGTAGTACGGTATGTCCGAGGCGCTGTCTCGAACAAAGTAGTACGCCGGATCGAAACCCGCCGCGGCGACGGCCTCGCGCACCAGATCGCCAAACTCCGCGTCCCTCGCGTCCGTCGATTCGAGATCGATGGTCTTGAACAGCCGTCGGTCGATGAATCGTTGCGCGAGGTCCGAAAGAATCGGGTCCGGATCGACGGTCCACTGCTTAATGTGAAATATCAGGTCATAGTCGTCAAGTAATAGATAATCAGGGACTTCAATTGGCTGGCCACGCAGCATTCGCTCGAACGAAGACCCCGGGAGGCAGAACCCGAGCAGTCCGTCTTCGAGCCGTTCGACGGCACGCCGTATCATCGACAGCAGGATGGCTTCGGCGGCGCGCAGCGTCCGGTGGAAATAGACCTGCCGGAACATGTAGTACCTCGCCTGCAGGTACTCCTCGACTGCGTACGTTCCCGTCGACGACACGTAGATCCGCTGATTCGGCTCGTCGATCTCCATGTGGCGCAGGATCCACTCGAGGTCGTAGTTGCCGTACTTGGCCCCCGTCATCAGCGAATCACGCAGCAGGTAGTCGCACCGGTCGACGTCGAGTTGGCTCGACACGAGTTGCGACACGAACGCCGGCTTGAACGTGTAGTCGTAGACCGAGACGATGTCGGCGGGAAGTTGGCTGTCGGCGTCCGACAGCAGGCGGTTCAGCGTCGTGCGACTGTCGGTGAGGATGTCGACGGTTCGCTGTTCGTGCGTGTACTTGAGAACCTTCTCGATCACGTGCGAGAACGGACCGTGTCCCACGTCGTGCAGCAGCGCGGCGCAGAGCGCGGTCCGGCGGACGCCTTCGCTGATCTGGCGGGTCTCGCCGAGCCGGTCGAGCACGCGCCGCATGATGAACATCACCCCGAGCGAGTGCGTGAACCGGCTGTGCTCGGCGCCCTGGTACGTGTACATCGCCAGGCCAAGCTGCTTGATGCGCCGCAGCCGCTGGAACTCCGGCGAATCGACGAGGTCGATCAGCAGCCGTTCCGTCGGATCGAGACCCGACAGCGAGATGATGTTATGTACCGGGTCACGGTACATACGCTCGATCCCCGGCGCCATAATCAGCTCCCTGTCCGCGTCGCCACGGCCGAGACACGCGGCCGGCTAGTCTTCGATATCCTGCACCGAGTGGGCGATGAGATAGTCCATCCAGCGCGTGTTGTCGCCGGCCAGCTTGATTCCGGCTCCACGCGCGTCGTCGGGCTCGGTCCGCACCCAGACGATCTGGCCAAAGCCAAGCACGGCGCGCTCGGGCTCGGATCTGAGGAGCGCCACGAGGCCGCCGGGCGCGAGAGGCACGGGCGTTTCGACAAACGCGCCGCGCCGCGTCACGTTCGAGACAAATGCGGGGAGCGAGAATGCGTTGCCGTCCGCGTCATCGCCCTCGATTGTTAACGGAAGGCGGTACGATACCCGCGCCTGGGTAAGACCATGCCGCCAATCCTCGTCCCGAGAATTGCCCATATTACCGAACCATTGCCGCAGCTGACTGGATTTCATTCGATTGTACTCGATGACCGGTGTGGCGACCAAAAACAAAATGGCCACCGTTTGGTGGCCATTTCGGGAGTTGCGGGGGCAGGATTTGAACCTGCGACCTTTGGGTTATGAGCCCAACGAGCTACCAGACTGCTCCACCCCGCGGCAAATGCGAAAGAGAACTCTACCTACTCGAGCGCGGCCCGTCAACAAGAGAATAAACTGAGGGCACGGAACGCGCGTTCCGTGCCCTCACGTTGGTCCTCCGGTCCGATGCTACTCGGCTTCCGGCTTTGTCTCGTCCTCGGTTTTGACGGCTTCGGCCACCGGCTCAGCCGCAGCTTCCACGACGGCCTCGTCGGCCGGCGCAACCGGTTCCTCGACCGTCTCGACGACCTCTTCGGCAACCTCCTCGACGGCAGGCTCCTCGGCAACCTCGACGGCCTCAGCCACCTCGGCTACCGGAACCTCTTCGACGGCTGGCGCCTCCGCGACCTCGGCAGCAGGCGCGTCAACCGCCTCTGCGACTTCGGGAGCGGAAGCCTCGACAACCTCGACCGCCTCGGCGGCCGGTGTCTCGACGGCAACAGCCTCGGTCCGCGGGAAGAGGTTGGCGAGTTCGCCAAGCGACGCCATGCCTTCGCCGGTGTCGTAGTACGTCCGGACGTCGCCCGGATCGTCCTCCTTGCCGACGGCGCGTGCCGACAGGCCAATCTTGCGCTGCTCACGATCGAGCTTGAGGATCTTGAACGCCACGACCTGCCCGATCTGCACCGCATCCTCGGGCTTCTCAACCCGTTCGTCGGCGAGCTCGGAGACGTGACACAGACCCTCGATGCCCTCCTCGAGCTCGACAAAGGCGCCAAAGTTCGCGAACCGCGCGATCTTGCCCTTGACGATCGCACCAGGACGATGCGTGTCAAAGAATCGATCCCACGCATTCGGCTCGAGATCCTTGATCGAGAGCGACAGCCGGCGGTTCTCCGAATCGATGTTCGTGATGATCGCCTGAACCGACTGTCCCTTCTTGAGGACTTCCGACGGATGCTTGATCCGCTTGGTCCAGGAAATATCCGACACGTGAACCAGGCCGTCCACGCCGTCCTCGATCTCGACGAACGCGCCGAAATCGGTCAGGCTGCGGACCTTGCCTTCGACACGCGTACCGATACCGTAACGGTGCGGCAGTGTCTCCCACGGATCGGGCTCGGTCTGCTTGATGCCGAGCGAAATGCGACGGTTCCGGGGATCGACCTCGAGAACCATCACGTCGACTTCCTGTCCGACCTCGACGATCTTCGAAGGGTGCTTCAGCCGCTTGGACCACGTCATCTCGGTGACGTGCACGAGGCCCTCGACACCCTCCTCGAGCTCGACGAACGCGCCGTAATCGGTAATCGAAACGACCTTTCCATGAAGCCGCTGACCGACGAAGTATCGCTCGGCAACCGTCTCCCACGGATCGGGGAGCAACTGCTTGAACCCGAGCGAAATCCGCTCGCGGTCGCGGTCGAACTTGAGCACCTTGACCTGAACCCGGTCGCCAACCTTGAACAGGTCGTTGGGCGACTGGATGCGGCCCCAGCTCATGTCGGTGATGTGAAGCAGGCCGTCGATGCCGCCGAGATCGATGAACGCACCGTACTCGGTGATGTTCTTGACCTGGCCTTCCATGATCACGCTCTCTTCGAGAACGTTCAGCGTGTCGCCCTTCTTCTCGGTGATCTCCTCGTCGAGGACCGCCTTGCGCGACAGCACGATGTTCGACCGCTTCTTGTTGATCTTGATGACGCGGACCTGAATGTCCTTGCCGCGGAACGCGTCCAGATTGCGGACCGGCCGCACATCCACCTGGCTGCCCGGCAGGAACGCCGACACGCCGTCGATGTCGACCCGCAGGCCGCCCTTGATGCGCTCGACAACCCGGCCCGTGACCGTCTCCTTGTCGGCGTGCGCCTTGCGGATGCGGTCCCAGACCTTCATGCGCACGGCGTCGGCGCGCGACAGCACGACGTACCCTTCCGAGTTCTCGAAGCTCTTGACGAGCACGTCGACCTCGTCGCCGCGCTTGACGAGCAGGTTGCCGTCGTCGTCCGTGAGGAACTCGTCACGCGGGACGATTCCCTCGCTCTTGAAGCCGATGTCGATCAGCACGCCCTGTTCCGATACAGCGATGACACGTCCCGTGACCACCTCGCCTTCCTGGATCGAGTTCGCCTGCTCTTCGTACACGTCGAGCATCGCCCCGAAATCAGCGCCCTCGGTCGCGCCCTCCGGGGCGCCTTCCGGTGCAGCTGCAGGAACCACGGCCGGGGCTTCAGCCGCCGGTGTGGCTTCGGTCGGTGTTGTCTCGATGGCCGCCTGTGGGGCCGCCGCCTGTTCGGATACCTGCGTCGCCCCTGCGTCGGGGTTCGGCGTTTCCGCGGTCGCCTGCTGGGCCGCCGCGTTGTTGTTGTCGTCGATCGCCATGTTGCGTGCTGTCTCCTTCAATTTGAGTTGCACGACGTATCCGCCCGCGATGGGCAGCCGCCGTTTGAGCTCCGTTCACTCGCTCCGTGCCCGGCCGGCCTCAGACTTCCGGACCACGACCAACCGGGTTCGCAATCCCAGACACGAGCTTTCTCGCGTCGGACCGAAACATCCGCGTGCATCAATCTCGAGATGGTGGGGGTGTTGCGGTCCGCGGCAGGACTGGAGGGATTGTCGAAAAGCACAGATGCGTAAAGCCTATTTGCCGTGAAATAGAGCAAGTTGTGACTCTACACACGGCCTCTGGCCTTGTCAAGCAACGGTCGGGGGCCCGTGAGGTGACAAACGCCCTTCCGGATCAGAACTTACGTCGCTTCGTGACATTGCGCTGCGACGCTCGACCGTGATCGCCGCTGCCTGGCACCTCGGGAAGCGAAACGGGCCCTGATGGTCCCGGCGACCCGGCAAAGTGCTCCACGATCGATTCTGCGGTGCGAAGGCCCACGAACGGCTTGAGCTCGGCGACGCTCGCCTTTGACACGCGCTCGAGACTCCCAAAGTTGCGCAGCAGAATCTCCTTTCGGCGCGGGCCCACGTTCGGAATCTCGTCGAGCACGGAATGCTTATCGCGGAGCGCTCTCCGCTTCCGATGATATGTCACCGCAAACCGGTGCGACTCGTCACGTATGCGTTGAACGAGATGCAGCAGCGGACTGTGTTTTGGCAGGTTGATCGGTTCGTCCTCGTGGCCCTTCAGGTAGAGCGTCTCCTCGCGCTTGGCCAGCGCAACGGCTGGAACCGCTTCGAGCTCGAGCTCGTGCAATGCCCGGGCGCCCGCGCGCAGCTGACCCTTGCCACCGTCGATCATCACCAGCTCTGGCAGCTTCTTCTTCTCGGCAAGCAGCCGCGAATACCGGCGGTGAATGACCTCGAACATCGACGCGTAGTCGTCAATCCCCTCCACGGTGCGAACCTTGAACTTTCGGTACTCGGAACGCGCCATCTCGCCATCGATGCACACGACCATCGATGCGACGGTCTCTTCGCCCTGGATGTGCGAGATGTCAAAGCACTCGATGCGCCGCGGAGGTTCCGGCAGCTCCAGCAGATCCTGCAGCTCGAGCACCAGCTTGCCGCCGTCGATTCGACGTACACGAAAGCGCTGGTCGAACTTCAGTCGAGCATTCTTTGTAACGAGCTCGACAAGCCCGCGCGCGTTGCCTCGCTTTGGGGTCCGGATCCGAACGCGCCGTTTCCGCTTCGCTCCGAGCACGGTCTCGAGAAGTTCCCGATCCTCGAAGTCCGCCGGCACGTGCACCTCACCCGGCGCGTAGTCGCTGCCCGCGTAGTACTGAGCCAACGCCTCGCCGAGAAACACGCCCGTGTCGAACGGCTCCACGATGTCCTCAAAGAAGTACTCGCGCTTGCCGACGACACGCCCTTCGCGCATCGTGAAGAGGATCAGCGCGAGCTGAGCGCCCTCGCGGTACAGCCCAAAGATGTCGATATCCGCCTCGGACATGCGCATCATCTTCTGCTGCTCGGCCAGTCGTTCGATTGTGCGCAACTGGTCGCGGTACTTCGCGGCCATCTCGAACCGCAAGTCCACCGATGCGCGTTCCATCCGGTCGTTCAGCGACTGCTCGAGCTGGGCCGATTTCCCGTCGAGCAGCGCGAGGACGTCCGTGACCGCCTCGTCGTACTCCTCCTTCGTGCACAGGCCACGCACGCACGGCCCAAGACACCTCTTGATGTGATACTCGAGGCATGGCCGATCGAGCTTGCCGTCGATCTCGATCTGGCACGTGCGCAGCATGAAGTACTTGTTGATGAGCTCGAGCGTCTGGTACGCGATGCTCGCCGGCAGGAACGGTCCGTAGTAGTGCGCGCCGTCGTTCGCCAGACGGCGCACGAGCACCGCGCGCGGAAACGGCTCGTTCGTGATCTTGATGCGCGGGTACTGCTTGTCGTCCTTCAGCAGAACGTTGTAGCGGGGTTGGTACCGCTTGACGAGGTTCGACTCGAGGATCAGCGCCTCGGCTTCCGTATCGGTGACGATGTAGTCAAAGTCGACGATACGCGCGACCAGCTCGCGCGTCTTCGCATCGAGCGCGCGCGACGACTGGAAGTACGACCTGACGCGGTTTCGGAGGCTCTTGGCCTTCCCGATGTAGATGATCTTGCCGCGCTGATCCTTGTGCAGGTAGCAGCCCGGCATCGCGGGCAGTATCTGCAGCTTCTCCTCGATCGTCATGGAGACTGCCTGCGCGCCGCCCGCATCCGCACGGCGTCAATCGACCTTGAGGACTGGAACGTACTTGCCCTCTTCGAAGATGAACTTGAACTGGCCCTCGAAGCGGCTCACGTCCGACAGCCCGTTCCCGTTCGCGACGGTGGGCATCCTCAGCGTGCCGGCAAACTGCGAGTAGTCGACGACCGCGTTGAACGACAGGATCTTGTCGAGGTGCTTGTCGAGCGCCTTCAGGTTCGTGAACCCGGTGATGCGCATCGTGAGGACCTCGCCAGTGTGCGCGTCCACCTGGACCGTTCCGGAGGCGAGCGGCCGGTCGGGATTCGGCGCAGCGTCGGGCTTGGGCTCGAACTTAAACCAGCGCTCGCCCTCGGCAGTCGCCGGAACCTCTGTAAACGTCAGGTAATCAAGGTTTTCCGGCACCAGCGGGAAGAAGACCTGATCGAGAAACGCACCGGACGCCAGGCCCGTTCGTGCGTTCGGATCGACCTTGTCTTTGGGTTCGCCCTTGTCGTTGGTGTCGGCAACAACCTTTGACGTCACGGGGATCTGTCCCGTCTCGTCAGGTTGCGCGGACGGCTCGACCACGACGGTCGTCTGCCGCTTGGCGATCAGCTCCCCGGCCTCGCGCGTCTTCTTGTCGAGTTTGTAGCGCTCCATCAGCAACCGCTGCTCGTAGCGGCAGCGATCGCGAACGTACAATGAATGTCCCTGGTTGCGACCTGCCTTCTGTATGAGTGACGCTGCGTCGTCGCCTTCACCCTGGGCGGCGAACGGAACCGCGAGGCCCACGACCACCGCGAACACAACTGCCCCGAAAACCCTTGCTGTTATTGGCCTCATCCGATTGCGACTCCTTGACGACGAGAAAGTTCGGTTGTATAACCCCGCTCGCCTGAGTATATCGAACGACTTCAGGCCCCCGCAATTGTCGGTGATTAGTCTCATCAAGTCTGGAGGTAGCTTTCAAATGCCGTATAGAAAACTGCAGGTAACGCTGCTCATGACACTCGTCTGCGGCTCGATGCTGTCATACGGCTGTGCCACCAAGAAGTATGTGCGCCAGCGTATTGACGAGCGAGTTGCTCCGCTCGAGTCGCGTACCGGCGAACTCGAGGAAACTTCGCGTCGAAACTCTGCTGACATTCAGCGCCTCAACTCCGAGGTGTCCGATGCGAAGGCACGAGCTGACCGCGCCCAGACAACCGCCGATTCGGCGACTGTCAAGGCGACGGAAGCCGGCAATAAGGCTACCCAGGTGAATCAGCGCGTGGATACCCTTATTCAGAACATCGACTCGTACAGCCTGCAGAAGACTGTCACCGTCAACTTTGCGCTCAACAAGGACACCCTTGATGACGCGGCGATGGCGACGCTCGATGCTCTGGCTGCCGAGCTTGTCGGCAAGAAGGGCTTCGTACTCGACATTCAGGGCTATACGGATTCGACGGGCAGTGATGCCAAGAACCAGGGCCTCAGCGACCGACGCGCACGCACGGTCTATCAGTACCTGGCGATGAAGGGTCTTCCCCTCTTCCGTATGAACCTGCTCGGATTCGGCAAGGCGATGCCCGTGGCTGACAACACCACGCGCGAGGGCCGTGCCGAGAATCGTCGTGTCGAGGTTCGCATCATGGTTTCGGCCGTTCGCGACTAGCAGCGGTCCATACCAAACGCTCGGCGGGCAGGAGCGCGCAAGGCATACGTACTTGCCGCGCTCGTGCCCGCCGATCTCATTCTGGAGCCTTGCGCATGCGCGTTCCCGTGCCAGCGCCGACCGACGGTTCGTGGACGTTTGACGCGACGGCGATCGGGCTCAATGCCGTCGACCTCGTCGTCGTCGTCGCCGAATATCCGGCACACGGGTCCAAGGTCGAGATCCGCTCCCGCCAGATTCTCTTCGGCGGTCAGGCCGCGACAGCAATGGTGTCGCTTTCGCGGCTCGGCTTCCGGACGCAGTATGTCGGCCGTGTCGGGTCCGACGATGAAGGCAGGCTCCAGCTTGAATCGATCATCGCCGAGGGCGTCGACTGCTCGGCGTGCCGTGTTGTCGAAGGTGTCCGATCCCAGATGTCGATCATCATTGTCGATCAACGCACCGGCGAGCGTACGGTCATGTGGGGACGCGACGACCGAGTTGCGGTCCTTCCTGCGGAGCTCGACCGCGAGCGAATCGAATCGTCGCGCACGCTCCACGTCGACGGGCACAACATCGCCGCCGAAGTACTCGCTGCATCGTGGGCTCGCGCGCGCGGGATTCCCGTGACAATCGACGTTGACAAGGATTACGGCGGCGGCGATCTGTACCCGCTGGTCGACTACCTTCTCGCGTCCGAGGAGTTCCCCGAACGGATCACCGGTATCGCCGATCCCCGCAATGCGCTCCAGGCGGTGCACGAGCGATTTGGCAATCCCGTGATCGCCATGACGCTCGGCTCGCGTGGCTCGCTTGCGCTCTGCGATGGACGGTTCATCGAGACGCCTGCGTTTGTCGTCGACGTCAAGGACACCACCGGCGCAGGCGACGCGTTTCACGCGGGCTTTCTGTACGGACTCCTCACGGGTCGCGATCTCGACGACTGCCTCGTCGCAGCGAACGCCGTTGCGGCGATGAACTGCACGCGAATCGGCGCCCGCGGTGGTCTCCCGACGCGACGCGAGCTCGAGGACTTCCTCGCCGGCGCTCGCTAGCCGTCGCCCGTCAGCCTTCGAGATCCTCGATCTTCATCTCGAACTCGGCGACCATCGACGGATGATTGTGGCGCGTTGCTGCGTCGATTCCGCGCCGGTACGCGTCGATGGCGTCGTCGCGTCGGCCAAGACCCTCGTACGCCCGCGCAAGAAGCCGATACGCCGCGCCCTCGTCATCGCTCGCCGTGACGTACTCTTCCAGTTCGGCCCGCGCCGTCTCGAACTCGGCCGACTTGATCAGTTCGTTCGCCAGTCCGAAACGTGCAAGCACGTTGGACGAGTCCTTTGCGAGCATTGCGCGGAACGCTTCGATTCGAGACGTCGACATCAGCTCCAAGCCTCTCGCTGTCATCCTTGCGCGACGAGATTGGCGAGACGCGCAAGGCGCTTGTCGTAAATCTCGTCCTTCAAGTCGTTCAGCAACGCGATCTCGCCGATCTCGGCAAGCGCGACGTTGATCTTCCACATGATCTGCTGTCGCGACCTCCGGGCCCTGGCCTTCGACCGCGACTGTTTGTGCGTGTACCACTCCTCGAGCGTCGCCTTCTTGAAGTCGAACTGCGCCGTGCGGAGCTCGTCGACGAGCGATTCGAGCCGCCGAAGCACCAGATCTCGATCGCTCGCGAGCTCGGAGACTTCTCGATACTGCTGGAACCGGTCGCAGATGCTCGTCGCAAGGTTGAGCCGAAGGCCTGCAGCCGCCGCGAGATCCGATGGATCTGCCACATAGAAGGACTCGAGCGACACGAGCCCGGCCGCAAACAGCCGTCCGATCGTGATTCTGCCGACACCCTTGATCTGCTTGAGGAGCGAGTTCAGGATGATCGACTCGGACTCGGCGTTCGGGTCCGGCTCGACGATCGGGAACGTTGCCGGCAGCAGGTCGGCAAGGCCCTGGTACGACGTCAGCACCTCGACACGGTTCTCGCCGTCCACGACGCGGCATTCGGCTCGAATCTTCTCGAGAAGCGCTCCAAAGACGTCGAGCGCGTGTCTCAGGTCCGTGTAACCCATCGACTCCGAGGCGCGCGACATCGAACTGACGGCCGGGACGCACAGGTCGACCCATCCCGTCGTAACGGGTCCGACGCGCAGACGGCCGATGAAATCCGTAATCGGACCAACATAGGCCGATGCGATGTTGGCAAAGAGCTCCTTGAGCGCCGCCACCTCGCTGGCGTTGAGTTGAATCGGTCCCGGCTCGACCTCGTCAGTATCGATTCGGAATGCGGAGACCGCGGGGCCCTGATGGTCGTCGCCGCTTCCCGATGCGGCGTCACCTGTCGCGGTGCCGTCAAGCGCATCGAGCCCGCTGACAAGCTCCTCGAGAAAATCGTCCGACAGCGCAAACTCGTCGAACGGATCCTCCTCGAAGTGGTCGCTCAAACCGGGATGTGCATGCTCGGCGTCGTGAGCGTGTGTGGCTCGAGGTTCGGCGTCGCCGGCGTTCGCGGCTACTTCGAGCCTGTCGATGGATTCGAGCACTTCGCGCGATCCACCTGAATCCATGCGCAGCATGTGGTAGAGCTGGCCCTCGAGCGCGTCGACGGCCTCCTGCATCGCGAGGATCTGCTCGGACGTGGCGTGCCCCGATTCGGCAACCGAGGTCGCAAGCCGTGTCAGGACACTGCTCAACCTGAGCAGGTAGTCGCGCCCGCCGGTCGATTCGTCGAGCGACAAGATGTCGCTCTCGATCTCGCGCGTATGCTCGACGAGCGACGCGTAGTAGTTCGACTTGCCCGGGGCCTTCAGAAGGCGCCCGATGTAGAGCTTCAGCAGCGTAGTGCTGTCTTCGACATCGACGACCAGTGCGTCCAGGCGCTTTGTCTCGCGGGCGTTCTCGTCTGGCGTCATTTGTTACCGTCGGGATTCCTGGCCAGATGTCGCTGCAGCAACGGCTCCAGTTCGGACACGACCTGTTGGACGACCTCGTCGAGGAGCTGTGCCGCACGGGCCCGAATCGCCGACTTCACAAGACCAGCAAACACCGGATCGTCAAACCGCGCCAGGATCTCCGCAACCGTACTCTCGTCGACCCGAGCAGCTTCCACGTGCGCCGTGTCTGACGACGCAACGGTCTCCGCCACGTCGACAACGGATTCCTCGGTCGCAGATTCAATCGTCGACTCGGCGTCGACTGCGACGGGCTCCGGCTCGACGATGGCTTCCTGGACCGGCTCCGGCTCGGGCACGACAAAGTAGTCGAGCGTGATGCCGGGCGTCTGCACGACCGACGCGAGCTCGAGACCACCCCACGCAAGGCCAACATTCTGCCGAATGAAGCCCTCGACGTCCTGCACATCCGCAGGTACATCGACAAGAGCCTCAGCCGTTATGGTGACGAGCACCTGAGCCTTGGGCATGCGTTATGGCACTCCTAATCTGAACAGGGACAAACGGATAAACGGTCCGGTGTGACGCCGATGGCATCTTGCAACAGCGGCAACGTGTTGTCAATCAGCCAGTTTGGCAGCCTTGCACTCGACGGCGCAGGTGACTTATAAGTGCAATATGCTGGTGAGAAAATCATCTGTGTCAGCGTTCGCGCCAACAGCGATACGCCGAAACCTGTTCGGCGACTAGTTCTCCCCGCCTCATACTGCAGCGTCGCAATTGTCCCGCTTCTTCCCTATTTACAGCAGTTTCGGTCCGCGCTCCCTCTCACCGAGAGGTGCAATCGACAGGAGAACCAGATGTCCAGTCCAAAGAAACAGCGACCAAATTTCGTGACCGAGGTCCCCGGTCCCGTGGCCCGCAAGGTCATCGAGAACGACGAGCGATGGGTCTCGCAGAGTTACACGCGAATGTACCCGCTCGTCGTCAAGCGCGGCGCCGGCGCTACGATCGAGGACGTCGACGGCAATACGTTCCTGGACTTCAATGCCGGAGTCGCGGTGTGTTCTACGGGCCACTCGCACCCCGAAGTGGTCCAGGCGATCAAGCAGCAGGCAGACGAGTTCCTGCACATTTGTTCGGCCGACTACTACTACCCGCATCTGCCGGCGCTCGCCCAGAAGCTTGACGAGGTCGCGCCGGGCGACGTTCCGCGCCGCGTGCATTTCGGCAACTCGGGAGCCGAGGCAGTCGAGGGCGCGCTCAAGGCGGCGATCTACTCGACCGGACGCAGCAAGTTCATCGGCTTCTACAGCGCGTTCCACGGGCGAACGCTGGGCGCGCTGTCGCTGACGGCGAGCAAGAACGTCCAGCGTCGCGGGTTCGGAGCGCAGGTGCTCGACGTTACGCACATTCCATATCCGTACTGTGCGCGATGCCCGTACGGCCAGAAGGTCGAGACGTGCAACGTCGAATGCATGAAGTTTCTCGAGGACGTGGTGTTCGAGACGACCGTTCCGCCCGAAGACTGTGCCGCGATTGTCTTCGAGCCGATCCAGGGTGAGGGCGGCTACATCGTGCCTCCTCAGAAGGCCGTCGACGCCCTCGTGAAGCTCGCCAAGGAGAAGAACATCCTGATCATCTGCGACGAAGTGCAGTCCGGAATGGGCCGTACCGGAAAGATGTGGGCGAGCGATCACTTCGGACTGGTGCCGGATATCTTCTCGACCGCAAAGGGCATCGCGTCAGGGCTTCCTCTGTCGGCAACCGTCGCTCGCGCGGACCTGATGGACTGGCATGTGGGCGCGCACGCGTCGACGTTCGGCGGAAATCCTGTCGCGATCGCGGCGTCGCTCAAGACGATCGAACTGCTCGAGAACGGCCTGATCGAGAACGCCGCGAAGATGGGCGAGTACCTCATGAACGGCGTGCGCGAACTTCAGGCGCGCCATCCCGACCGGATCTACGACGTTCGCGGCAAGGGACTCATGATCGGCATCGAGCTCGTCGAGTCGCGCGCGACGCTCAAGCCCGACGTCGAACTGCGCGAGCGCATCGTGAACGAAGCGTTCAAGCGAGGCCTGATCATCATCGGGTGCGGTTCGTCGTCGATACGGCTTTCGCCACCGCTCGTCATCGACAAGGATGACTGCGACGTCGCGCTGCGGATCATCGAGGAGTCGTTCGCAGCTGCGGTGGCTCAGCCCTAGCGACACCTGGAAGACCCTTTCAGGGTCTCCGCCAACTCACTGACAGCACCGGGGGTCGTCGTAGCGCTTCGCGCTCCTCGACCCCCGGCTATTTCTTCGCACCCCTTTGGGGTGCCTCGAAGCGGTCATCGAGGCCTCCGTCCACGGCAAGCCCCCGAACGACACAAAGTAATCCAACTATCGATACACCCGGTAATCGAGCTCGGCAAAGATGTTGTCGCGCCACTCGTAATCGCCGAGCTTCTCGTAGTCGATCGATCGCTCCCGACACCGCCATGTCGTACAGGTCGTTGAATCGGCCGACGTGGTCGCGGAACCGCTTTGTGGCGTACTGGACGGTTGTCCCGGTCGTGATGATGAACGCCCAGTCGCTCGACTCCGCGAGCAGCAGTTCTCGCGCGGCCTGATTCAGCACCCTCAGCAGATCCCCGTCGGCGTGTGCGAACCTGCGCGCGAGCTCGATCATTCGATCCTCCGCGCGATGCTGGTGATAGTAGATCCAGTCGGTGTCCGGATTGATCCACACGCGGTTGTAGCCCTCCGCGCCCCATGTGGACGCCGACGGAACCTGCTGCTGGTTCTCGTGATACTCGCCGAGGTACTCGATCGGCGTCGCCAGCCGAATCACGTCCTGATCGTAGTGGATCTTCTCGATGAGGTACTTCAGGAACTGCGGACCCTCATACCACCAGTGGCCGTACAGCTCGGCGTCGTAGGGGGAAAGAATCACGGGTTTTCTATCGATCGTGGAGACGAGATCGGCAGCGAGACGCTGGCAGATCGTCAGAAAGTCGCCCGCGTGGACCGCCGCGCGCTCGGTTGCGATACTCGGCAGGTACGGTTGCTTCTCGTGCAACGCGACCTTTCCGGTGACGCGGTGGTACTTGATGCCGATGTTGCGCCGCATGCCGTCCGCGTGCAGGTACGGCATGATCAGCTCGTCGTCGAGGTCGTAGCCGAGGTCCCGATAGAACTCGCGGTAGAACGGATCGCCGGGATAGCCAACCTCCGACGACCACACGTGCTCGCCGGTCGTGACGTCGCGCGCGAACGCGGCAACGCCCGCAGGTGTGATCACGGGAGCGTAGATCGCGCGTGCTGGCCGTGGCGTCCCGAACATGATCGCGTGCGCGTCTACCATGAAGAACTTGATGCCCGCTTCGGCAACGAGGTCGTCGACACCGGGCGTGTACGCGCACTCCGGGAGCCACACGCCGCGAGGTTCCCTGCCGAAGTGCTTTACATAATTCCGCCGGCCGACGCTGATCTGCGCGCGCCGCGCCTCCTGCCGCATCATCAGGGGAAGAAAGCCGTGTGTTGCTCCCGACGTGATGATCTCGAGCGCGCCCGCGTCCTGAAGCTCGCGGAACCCCGAGATCAGATCGCCGTGGTAGACGTCGTCGTATATGCGGAGCGAATTCATGAAGTGATCGCGATGTGCGATGGCCGCCTCGTGAAATTCGGTGCCGCGCGTCCGAACGGCCTCGCGCTCGGTAAGCTCGACGAGGCGCCCCAGGTGATTCCGGTAGCGCTCCTTCAACATCGGATCTGCCAGCATCTCGCAGAGCGGCGGAGTCATTCCGACCGTCATGCGGACGTGCACGCCCTGCTCGACGAGACTCCTGAACGCGTACAGCAGCGGGATGTACGTCTCGCTGATGGCTTCGAAGAGCCAGTCCTCTTCGAGGAATTCGGGATGCTCGGGATGGCGCACGAACGGAAGGTGCGCGTGGAGTACGATCGAGAGAAGGCCGAGCTCCATGAAGCGTTTCGCCTTCCTTCTAGGAGTCTGTGGTTACGACCGTATCGAGCACGTCCGGCTCGAGCAGCGGGGCGTGCCTGCTGATCGACTCCGTCATGCTCGGTAGCCAACTCCAGTCGAGCTTCTTCCGCTGAGCCTCCTCGGAGCTGCCGACGGCATACCGGGGCGCGAAATGCACCGGGTGCGCGGGCTCGTCGATCAGCTTTCCGTCGATCACCCGTCGCAATAGCTGCGGGAGGAGGTGCATGAACACTGCCGCCAGCAACTCCTCGTCATCACTGCCAAGGAATTCAGCAAGCATCGCGCGAATGTTCTCGGGAAGCGAAGCGATCATGTCGCGCGTCAGATTCTCGCCGCGAGCAACCGTGACGGCGGCCGAGCGCACCGTCTCGGGCAACCGGTGGAAGGCTTCCACGAGATGCGCGGGAGGCTGCACCGTGAGGAATCGGGGAACCTCGCCATACGCAGCAGCGTCGGCGATCGCAACGTCGGTCAACACCTTGTCCGTTGCGAATCCCGTCACGTGGAGCAGCTTCACAAAGCGGTGCGTGTCGATCCGGTACTTGGGGTCCTCGTCGACCGACGGCGAAATCGTGCCGCGCATGGTCTCGGCCACGTTGCTGCGAATGATCGGAACAAAGCCACGGTCGCCCGACAGCGCGCCGAGATCAACCCGATAGCGCCTGCCCGGCGTCACCGCAAACCAGTACTTGCCAGCCAACGGCACGGACACGTAAGCCTCGCCGCCTTCGTCGAGATCGCTCAAACGCAACGTCGGCCGGAAGTTGTCGAGACCCGAATACGGGAAGACGAGGTTCAGCGACCGAAAGCTCTCGGCCCGAAGCTCCCAGTAGACCATCAGGTGGAACGGATCCTGGACAAGCACGCGAACGGTGTCGACGTCGTACGTCTCGGGAAGCTCCATGCCGCGATCAACGTAGGTGGCTGGCTCGAGCTCGGGCTCCGCACTCGGAGCGCTCGGCTCCGCGGGCAGCTGAAGCTCAACCGGCCGATGAAAGCCGGGAGACGTGATCCAACTCGAGAAGAACGCCATCTGCAATACACCTCTAAGCGCTTCGCGCTCGAAAGAGGCCTATTAGGCCACGCGACCAATGCAGTGTCAATGCTCGCGACACCCGGCCGCGTGCGGGCGCACCATGCGCGGCGCCGCGTGCACGATATGCGCCATGGAGGCGGAACGGGCGCGTGCGCACCCGTGCGCAAGCACGGGCGATCAGCAAATAATCCAAAGGAAACGTCACGTCGTTGGAACAAATGCAATGTGCGGCACGTCTATTGCACCAGCAGGCGGCGGGATGAATCCAACCGGGAACGGGGATTCATCCAGCAGAGAGAATGGGCGAACTGCCACGACGAGAAGGAGGAACGACGATGCAAGCTCCACGGACACATCACACATCGTTCAAGAGCCGGCTTGTCACCCGCCGGATCTGCGCAAGTTCGACGCGCCGCGACGCCAACCGACCGTGCGTCACGAGAGTTCGACCCGTCGCAGGCACGGTTCGTCCGTAGCGCTACTCGTACCGGAGCGCGTCGATCGGATCGAGTCGGGCGGCCTTGAACGCAGGCCAGAGCCCGAACACGAGACCGATCGCAACCGAGATTCCGAAGCCGAGCCCAACCGCCCACGCCGGCACGGCAGACGGGATCGCAGGCACCAGCAGGTTGATGATCGTCGAGATCAGCCAGCCCACGAAGATGCCTCCGAGCCCGCCGATGCCCGTCAGGGACATCGCCTCGATCAGAAACTGCCAGATGATGTCGGCACGTCGCGCGCCGACGGCCCGACGAACGCCGATCTCCTTTGTGCGCTCGGTCACCGAGACGAGCATGATGTTCATCACGCCGACGCCGCCCACGAGAACTCCAGCAAACGACAGAGGAATCACGATCATCCCGAGGATTCGCGTCAGAGAGCCGATCGTCTCGAAGATCGCGTCCGGAGTTGAGATCGAGAAGTCGTTGGGCTTGTCCACGCGAACGCCGCGCCGCCTGCGGAGCGTCTCGGTCACGTCGTCGAACATCTTTGCCATTTGACCGTCGTTGGCGCGCATCGTGATTGAGATGTTCGTGAGCTCGGGGTGCATCTTGGCGAGCGTTTCGAACGGAATGTAGATGAAGCGATCGTCGGCGCCGTCCCCTCCGAACAACCCGCCGACGCCGCGCTTTGTCACGCCGATGATGCGAAAGGGCTTGCCGTCGAGCTCGACTTCTTTCTCGAGAGGATTCAAGCCGCCAAACAACGTGTCGGCAACCGATTCGGCAATCACGGCAACCTGCTCGCGCCGCTGCACTTCGCCGTCGGTAAAGAACCTGCCCCTGGTCACCTCGATCGAACGGATCGACGGATAGTTCCCGTTGACGCCAAAGACCAGTGGCCGGGCAAACTCGATGTCCCGATACTTCACCGAGAACGTGCTGGTCGACGGCCCGAAGCTGCCAAGCGTCAACGACGGCGTGGCGCCCTTCACTGACGAAAGCTGCGCAACCGCGTTCGCATCGTCGACCGTGAGGTCTCTGCGACGCCGTTCTTCCTGCGACATGCGACCAAAGCGAATGCCGATCGAGTCGTACTTTGAGACGAATGCGACGTTCGGCCCAAACTTCTCGGTGATCTCGCCGACACGCTTGTTCATTCCGGTCAGCACGGAACCGACAGCAACGACGGTCATCGTGCCGACGACGACGCCGAGCAGGGTCAACGACGACCGCACCTTGTGCTCCCAGATGGTCGAGAGCGCGAGCGCGAGGTTCTCGCGAAAGTTGTGCGTGACGCGCATGTCAATCGGTGCGCATCGCCGCGATCGGGTCGAGGCGCGACGCCTTCATCGCCGGGTAGATGCCAAAGAACAGACCAACCGACGCCGAGATCACCACGGACAGGATCGTCCACATGACGGGCAATGCGGCGGGAATCGGAAACACGAACGACGCGCCCTTTGTCAGGATGTACGCAAGCACGATCCCGAGAATCCCGCCCGATCCGGACAGGATCACCGACTCGACCAGGAACTGCATCAGGATGTCACGCCGACGGGCGCCGAGCGATTTGCGAATCCCGATCTCGCGAGTCCGCTCCGTCACGACGACAAGCATGATGTTCATGATGACGATACCGCCGACCACCATGGAGATCATCGTGATCGGAATGGCGATGGCGGCGACAATCCCGGTGATCTGCCCGAACAGGTTTGCAATCGCCTCGTCGGTGACGATCGAAAAATCGTCCGGGTCCTTGAAGCTTCGCTGATGCCGGCCGCGGAGAATCGTGCGGATCTCGTCCTGGGCCTTGCCGATCGGCACGTTGGGCAGCGCCTTGACATAGATTGCGATCGACCTGCGAGCGCCATACACCTTCAGGTACGTCGACATCGGCATGATCACAAAATTGTCCTGAGACTGACCGAGCACGGTTCCGATCGTCTTTGAGACTCCGATGACGGTGTACGGAAGGCCTTCGACGCGCACTTCCTGGCCAATCGGGTCCGTGTTGGGAAACAGACGCTTTGCGATCTCGCTTCCGAGAAAGACCGACATTCGGCGATTCTCTTCGTCAAACGAGCCGATGTACCGGCCGAGCTCGGGGTCCGACTGGGACATGTAGACCATGTTCGGCGTGCAACCCTGAATGCCGATCTGCTCGATCAGTTCGTTCCCGTGGCGAATGTCGCCCGACCTTCCGTCGGTGGCTCCGACGAACTCCGCAAGCGTGGACTCGGACTGCAGCGCCTCGACGTCCGCCATGTCGAGATCCGGATTCTTCCGCATCGCCTCCAGGAACTTGTCAAAGTCCCCGAGGTTCGTTACGGAAGCCTTCGTGACGACGAACACTCCGGACCCCAGGTCCGCGAGCTTTTCGTCCACGTATACATTGGCGCCTTCGATGATCGTTGCCACGACGATCACGACAAAGACTCCAATGATCACGCCAAGCAGCGTCAGGAAGGAGCGAAGCTTGTGTGCCCAGATCGAGGCCGCGGCAATCAGGGCCGCCTCGTAGAATTGCTGCATCAGGTACGCTCTGCCTCTCGAATCGCCCGCAGGCAAAGCATACTACGTCGCGGGCCGGCGATTGTTATGCGCACCGGTCCCGCACAGTGGACGCGCCTTCGCACAATCGCCTAGTAGCCTGGGCCGAAGATGACCGAGTTCAGCAGCAGGCGGTCGAGACCGCGCCACAGACGCCGGAACGCGATGTCCTCGGTGAAGAGTATGACGTGGCCCGAACCGGTCGGTTCCTCGACGACATACGCCGTCCCGCGAAGAAGCTGCTCCGTGTTCTTTGGCCAGATGAAGCCCGAGAGTCTCGGCGCATCCGACGCGAACGTCACGACGTTTGCGCCGTCCTTGCTCGGCCTGAGAAAGAAGTCCGAGTTGATCGGTACGGCAATCGTCGGCTGGTCGTACCCATAGCTCATGAAGTAGTTCTGATCGACCTTCGCCTGGTAGATCGCGCCGGGAACCGGAAGCGGCGTCGCCGGCACGGGCACCTTGGGCGCGGGTGTTTCCGGGGCGGCCGCGACTTCCTTTGCCTGCGAATCCTTTTTCGCAGTGCTCTTCGCCGGCGCCTTCTCGTCCGGTTTTGGCGTGGGTTCGGCCGCTGCCGGTTCGGCCTTGTCGGTCTTCGCGGCAGCCGCGGCGTCATCGTCGTCCGATCCCACGACACGGGCCGTCGTGAACTTCACGTCCTTTCCAGCAAGGAATTGCGCTGCCCCGCCAAACGCCACGAGCGTTCCGCCGTTGTCGACCCAGGCCTTCAGCTTGTCGAGACCGCCCTTGCCCAGACGGTCGGCGTACGCGCCCGCGTAGCCGTCCGGCAGCAGGATCACGTTGAACTTCGTCAGGTCGACACCGGGGATCGCCTCGACGTTGACGGCCGTGATCGGATAGCCAAGCTCGCGCTCGAACATGTACCAGATCGCGCCAAATGACGTCTGCCCGACCGGATCACCGGCCGCGAGAAGCACGCTCGGACGTTTGAGCGGCCGGATCTCCTCGGACCCGACTCCCGTCGTTGCATCGTCTGCGTACTCGCTGTCGACCGCCGTCACGTCGACGCCCGTCTCGCGCGCGAGCGCGGCGACGCGCGAGGCCAGATTCTCGGGATTGCGCATCGTTCGGATGACAATCGTTCCTCGAGGGAACACCTTCCCCCCGGCCTTCATTTCGTACGGCGTGACGCCAAGCCGGAAACCCTCGCCGAGCAGCAGCAGCGCGAGCCGCGCCGCTGCGTTCGAGTCGTACGGAAAGAGGTACGCGGACGTGCCCCGGCCACCGATGACGCGGCCTTCAGGCGCATACGGGACCCTCAGGGAACCGTCCGTATCCACAACCGGACCGAGTTGCTGCACGGCCACCGCGGCGTCGTCGCCGAGCCAGTATGCGTCAACGCCGAACGCGAGAGGCAATGACCACGCAGTCACGTCGTAGAAACCTGGGTACTCCTGCGGCGTGTTCTTCCCGCGTTTGTCGTTCCGGTCCCGGCGTGCGAGCTCGGCCGTGACGAACTCCGGATTGAGCTTTGCCTCCGGTTCGAGCACCGCGCGGGCCCACCGCCCAAGTGGCTGCGACAGATCCACGACGTAGGTTCCCTGTTCGAACGTCTTCTGCGCCGCGGCCGCCTTCGGAAGTTCGCTGTATGCGTGCGCGGCGGCGGACGAAAAGCTCGCCGTCGCCACGCCAACTTCGACGCCCGAGCGCCTCAGCGTGGCCGCAAGCAGGGCTGCGCGTCCCGCATCCTTTCCAGCCGTGAAGACCACGCGCTTCATCGCTCCGGTCTTGCCTTCGTCGATTGCCGCCTGCCGAAACGCGACAAAGTCTCGCAACCGCAGTTCACGGTTGTCGGACGACGTCTTGATGGTCGCGAGCGCCGCCACAAGGTGGTGCGCAATCCCGTCGCGCAGCGTGACGATCGTCCCGTCGTCACGCATTGCCTTGATTCCGTAAGTATGCCCGCCGCCGTCGGTCTCGTACGTCATGCCGATCGCGCCCTGGAACGTGGCCCAGACGTCGAGGTAGCCAACCGCAAAAAAGTCGAACACCTTTCGGTTGAAGTAATCCCAACCGTAGGCGTCGAACGCGGCGGCGTTTCCCTTGCCGTAGATCTGAAGCCAGCGCTCCTGAAACGCCGGGTCCGTGTTCATGTTGATCGCAAGTGCCACCGGCGGGAAGAAGTACTGGTCGACTTCGCCATGCTGGTCCACGTAGACCTGCGGCAGCCATTTCAGGTACTCGGCGATCTCCTGTCGAACCTCGATCTGCGACACCGCAAGCTTGTCGCGGTTCATGTCGAACCGGTAGTGGTTGTACCTGCCCTGGATCGCCCACGGTTCGTCGCGTTCCATCGACTCGAACAGCGTGTCGCCCATCGTCATGGAGTTGTGGTAGACGGCCCATCGTTCGTGGCCGTCCGGATTGAAGGACGGATTCACGACGACCACGCAGTTCTTCAGCATCTCGAGCATGCCCGGATCTTCGGATGCGGCCAGGTTGTAGATGAGCGGCATCGTGGATTCGAACGACGTCGACTCGTTCCCATGAATGTTCTGGTTGATCCAGACGATGACGGGTGTGCTCTTCTCGATCTCGTCGGCGTCCGCCTTTGAGAGCGTTCGTGGATCGGCAAGCTTCGCGACCTTTGCGCGGATGTCGTCGAGCCTCGCAATGTTCTCGGGAGAGCTGATGACCACAATTCGCAGCGGGCGCCCCTCGTTGGACATTCCGTACTGGATGACGCGCATCCGGTCCTTGCTGGCGTCGGCGATCGCGCGGACGACCTTGTCCTGTTGCCAGTAGGTCGTCTCGCGCGTCCCGAGCTCGTAGCCCAGAATCGCATCCGGTCTCGGCACGCCCTCGCGATACGGTCCCCGAAAATAGAAGTCGAACGGCGCGCGCCGGTCCGGCGTCTGCTGCACCGTGGCGTGTACGGTTGGGATGGAAAGGAGCGCGACGATGCAGACGACTACGACGGACACGAGATTGCGCATTGGCGAGACGACCTCCGGTGGATGAGAAAAAGTCACCGGATGATGCTTCAGCAACTGCCCGATTGCAAGACGAGCGATCCTCTTGCGCATTGAGTTTGTGGGGGTTAGCATCCCGTCTTTATTCAGACGAGCTGGAAGGCGACACTACGATGGCTGAGAAGATTACACCCCGGAACGAAGACTACTCGCGCTGGTATCTGGACGTCATTCGTGACGCCGAACTGGCGGAGAGTTCGCCGGTCCGCGGTTGCATGGTTATCCGTCCGTACGGTTTCGCGCTGTGGGAGGCCGTTCGCGACGGGCTCGACCGACGATTCAAGGCCACCGGCCACGTCAATGCCTACTTCCCGCTGTTCATTCCGCTCAGCTTCTTCCAGAAGGAGGCGGAGCACGTCGAAGGGTTTGCCAAGGAGTGCGCCGTTGTCACGCATCATCGGCTGATGACCGGCGAAGGCGGCCTGCTCGTGCCCGATCCCGAAGCAAAGCTCGAGGAGCCCCTCATCGTTCGACCGACGTCCGAGACGATCATCGGCCATTCGTTCGCGAACTGGATCCAGAGCTACCGTGACCTGCCGCTCCTCATCAACCAGTGGGCAAACGTCGTTCGGTGGGAGCTGCGAACGCGCCCGTTCCTGCGGACGACCGAGTTCCTGTGGCAGGAAGGCCATACCGCGCACGCCACGGAAGCCGAGGCCGTCGAAGAGACGCTGACGATTCTCCATGCGTATGCAGATTTTGCCGTGAACGATGCGGCTATCCCGGTGATCAAGGGTCGCAAGAGCGCGCGCGAGCGCTTTGCCGGCGCCGTCGATACCTATGCGATCGAGGCGATGATGGGGAACGGCTGGGCGCTGCAGGCCGGCACGAGTCACTACCTCGGAACGAATTTTGCGCGCGGGTTCGAGATCATGTATCTCGACAGGAACAACGAAAAGCAGTACTGCCACACGACGAGCTGGGGCGTGAGCACGCGAATGGTCGGCGCGATCATCATGGCTCACGGCGACGACCAGGGCTTGCGCCTGCCGCCTGCGATCGCACCGGTGCAGGCCGTCATCGTTCCGATCTGGCGCAAGGATCCCGAGCGCGTCGCGGTCATGGAGCACGCAGACAACGTGCACACCGCGCTTGTCGCGGCGGGAGTGCGCGTTCGGCTCGATACGCGCGACGACGTCTCGCCCGGCTACAAGTTCAACGACTGGGAGATGCGTGGCGTGCCTGTGCGCATCGAGATCGGCCCTCGCGACGTCGAGCAGAATGCTGTCGTGCTCGCGCGCCGCGACGTGCCGGGCAAGGAGGGCAAGCAGTTCGGCGTCCCGGTTGACGGCGTTGCTGCCGCGGTGCGCGACCTGCTCGCATCGATCCAGTCCGGTCTGCTGAGACAGGCAACCGAGTATCGCGACGCGAACACGAGATCGGTCTCGTCCTACGACGAGTTCAAACAGGTGATCGACGGCGACGGCGGGTTCATCCGCGCTCACTGGGCTGGCTCGGACGAAGACGAGGACCTGATCAAGGAAGAGACAAAGGCCACGCTTCGGTGCTTCCCGTCCGACGTACCGGAGGGTGAAGGCGTGTGCTTCTTCACCGGCAAGCGCACGTCGCAGGTCGCGATCTTCGCCCGCGC
>JBGAKX010000045.1:0-31967 GCA_044224215.1 Blastocatellia bacterium | reverse complement strand
TTCGCGCTCCTTGACCCCCGGCTATTATGCAGGACCCCTTCGGGGTCCCCCGAGCCGGCACGATCCGAGCACCCTTCGGGGTCCCCGGAGCCGGCTCGATCCGAACATCCCTCGGGGTCACCGAAGCCGGCTCGATCCGAGCACCCTGAAAGGGTGCGGGAAAATAGCCCGGGGTCGAGGAGCGAAGCGACGACGACCCCGGGTTCGCCAAAACCGGTTCTCCGACCCTGAAAGGGTCGGGCCGACCCCAGAAATGATTCGGTTGCAACTTCTCCGGATTCGGGCGAATATTCGCCGGGTCGCCGGAGCACTGCGCCGCCTCGAGCGTCTCGTCAACGGTGGATGCCGATCCTGCCATCCACGAGAGGACTTCCAAGGCACTCAATGGATACGAATCGGAGCATCCTGCCGGTTGCGCGGCTCGATCACCTTTTTGGCGCACTCCGGCGCGACGGCTGGCGAATTGTCGGCCCCCGCGTCCGGGACGGCGCCATCGTCTACGACGAGCTCGCGTCGGCCGCGGACCTCCCCGTTGGCTGGACCGACGAACAGGAGGCGGGCCTCTATCGGATCCGGAAACGCGACGACGATGCCCGCTTTGGCTACGTCGTGGGACCGCACTCGTGGAAGAAATACCTCTTCCCGCCGGCGCAGACGCTCTGGAGCGCATCGCGCACCGACGCAGGCGTGTCCGTACACGCGCCCGCCACCGACGCGCCTCGCACCGCGTTCATCGGCATGCGCGCCTGCGAGCTTGCGGCGATCGCCGTGCAGGACACCGTGTTTCTGGGTGGAGCGACCGTCGATCCCGAGTACAAGGCACGCCGCGAGAACACGCTGTTCGTGGCCGTCAACTGTGGCCAGGCGGGTGGCACGTGCTTCTGCGTGTCGATGAACACCGGGCCAAAGGCGCACAGCGGCTACGACATCGCGCTGACCGAGATTCTCGACGGCGAACACAGGTTTCTCGCGGAGGCCGGCACCGACCGCGGCGCCGCACTCCTCGCGGGGCTGGCTGGCCCGGCGGCCGCCGAGGCAGACGTTCGGGCGGCAGACGCTGCGGTTGCGAACGCCGAATCGCAGATGGGCCGCACGATGGATGTCGACGGCGTGCGCGAGCTGCTGCAGCGCAACTACGAGCACGCCCGGTGGGACGACGTGGCGGCGCGGTGCCTGTCGTGCACGAACTGCACGATGGTGTGCCCGACGTGCTTCTGCTCGACCGTCGAGGACGTGCCCGATCTGACGATGGAGAACGTCGACCGCGTTCGCCGGTGGGACTCGTGCTTCACGGCCGACTTTACGCACATCCACGGCGGCGCGATCCGCCCGTCGGTCAAGTCGCGATACCGGCAATGGATCGTCCACAAACTGTCGACGTGGTACGACCAGTTCGGCACCTCCGGGTGCGTCGGCTGCGGACGCTGCATCACGTGGTGCCCGCCCGGAATCGACATCACGGAGGAGGTTCGCGCGATTCGCGCCAGCGAGGAGACAAACGTATGAAGCGCATCGATGACCTTCTGGTCGAGCACGAGTTCTTCAAGGACTTCGTGCCGGAGCACCGCGAGCTGATTGCCGGCTGCGGGCGCAACCGCACCATCAAGGCCGGCGATTACCTGCTGCGCGAAGGCGACCCGGCGAACGAGTTCTTTGCGATCCGAAAGGGCCAGGTTGCGCTTGGGATCCACGTGCCGAACAAGGGCGAAGCCATCATCGAGACGCTGCACGAAGGCGACGTCGCCGGCTGGTCGTGGCTCTTCGAGCCGTTTGTCACCCACTTTGACGCACGGGCGGTCGTGACGACGAACGTCATCGCCTTCGACGGGGCGTGTCTCAGACGCAAGTGCGAGGAAGATCCGCGACTGGGCTTCGCGCTGATGAAGCACTTTGCGCGGGTGATGATCGTTCGCATGCAGGCCACGAGACTGCAGCTTCTGGACGTGTATGGAACTCCCCGCTAACGCGAACGAGATGGTACCGCGGTTTCTGCGGGTCACCGGGAACCGGCGCGAGCTCTCGGACACGTGGACGCTCGAGCTCGACCCGGAAGGCCCGTTCCCGTTCAAGCCCGGTCAGTTCAACATGATGTACGCGTTCGGGATCGGCGAGGCGCCCATCTCGATCAGCGGCGACCCCGCGGCTCCCGAGACGCTCGTTCACACGATCCGTGCTGTCGGCAAGGTCACCGAGGCGCTGTGCGCCGCGCGACCGGGCACGCTGATCGGAATCCGCGGACCGTATGGCACCGACTGGCCCGTCGCGGCTGCAGAAGGCTCGGACGTCGTGGTGCTTGCCGGAGGCATCGGGCTCGCACCGCTCAGGCCGGCGCTCTTTCACCTGATGAACAACCGGTCAAGGTACGGGCGCGTCTCGATTCTCTACGGCGGCCGCTCGCCCGAAACGCTGCTCTTTCCAGCCGAGGTCAAACGCCTGCGCAGCCGCTTTGACGTGCAGGTGGAGGTTACCGTCGATGCCGCGCCGCCGTCGTGGCGCGGAAACGTCGGAGTCGTCACGACGCTGGTGCGGCGCGCAGCGTTCGATCCTGAGAACACCACTGCGTTCGTATGCGGCCCGGAGATCATGATGAGGTTTGCACTCGTAGAGCTCGGGCGCGCGGGCGTTACGACGGACAGGACGTTCGTGTCGATGGAGCGCAACATGAAGTGCGCCATCGGGTTCTGCGGCCATTGCCAGTATGGGACCGAGTTCATCTGCAAGGACGGCCCGGTGTTTGCGTACAGCAAGATCGAACATCTGTTCAGGATTCGCGAGCTATGAGTACAAAGAGACGGTCACCACGAAAGCCTCGCCTTGCCGTGTTCAAGTTCGCGTCGTGCGACGGGTGCCAGTTGAGCCTCCTCGACTGCGAAGACGAGCTCCTCGCGGTTGCCGGTGCGGTCGACATCGCGAATTTTCTCGAGGCCTCACGCGCGGTTGTCCGCGGACCGTACGACGTGACGCTCGTCGAGGGATCGATCACGACTGCACATGACGCCGAGCGCATCCGCGAGGTTCGGGCGCAGTCAAAGGTGCTCGTCACGATCGGCGCGTGCGCGACCGCGGGCGGCATCCAGGCGCTCCGCAACTTCAAGGACGTTCAGGAGTTCACGCGGATCGTCTATGCGCATCCCGACTACATCTCGACGCTCGAGACTTCGACGCCGATCGCGGCGCATGTTCCCGTCGATTTCGAGCTGCGCGGCTGCCCGGTCAGCAAGGTGCAGCTGCTCGAGCTGCTCGCGGCATTGCTGCAGGGACGGCGGCCGAACATTCGGGAACACAGCGTGTGTCTCGAGTGCAAGCGACGGGGAATCGTCTGTGTGATGGTGGCGCATGGCACGCCGTGTCTCGGGCCCGTGACGCACGACGGCTGCGGCGCGCTGTGTCCGTCGTTCGACCGCGGCTGTTACGGGTGCTTCGGGCCAAAGGAGGCGCCGAACACCGCGTCGCTCGCGAACACGTGGCACGGGCTCGGCCAGACGCCGGTGACGATCACGCGCGCGTTCCGGACGTACAACGCGGGCGCCGAAGCCTTTCTGAAGGAGGGCAACGCGCATGACTGAGAAGCGGTCGCGAAAGATCCGTGTCGAGGCGCTCGCGCGTGTCGAGGGCGAAGGCGCGATGCACGTCCAGGTCCGGGACGGGAAGGTGACCGACGTTCGGCTCGAGATCTACGAGCCGCCGAGGTTCTTTGAGGCGTTTCTGCGCGGCAGGGACTTTCGCGAGGTCCCCGACATCACGGCGCGAATCTGCGGCATCTGCCCGGTCGCGTACCAGATGAGCGCGGTGCACGCGATGGAGCGAGCGATCGGGATCACGGTCGACGGGGAGTTGAGGGAGCTCAGGCGGCTGCTCTACTGCGGCGAGTGGATCGAGAGCCACGTGCTGCACATCTACATGCTGCACGCGCCGGACTTTCTCGGATTCCAGGATGCGATCGCCATGGCCAAGGTCGCGCCGGAACTTGTCCAGCGCGGGCTCGCGCTCAAGAAGCTCGGCAACGAGATCGTCACCGTCATCGGCGGTCGCGAGATCCATCCGATCAACGTCCGTGTCGGCGGGTTCTATAAATCACCGGCCAAAGCGCCGATCAAGGAACTGCTCGAGAAGTTGAAGGGCGCGCGACAGGCGGCGCTCGACACGGTGGCGTGGGTCGCGACGTTCGACTTTCCGGAGTTCGAGCGCGACTGCGAGTTCGTGTCGCTGCGCCATCCTGACGAATACCCGTTCTGCGAGGGGCGCATCGTGTCGTCGGCCGGGCTCGACATAAGTGTCGACGAGTATCGCGACACGTTCGTCGAAGAGCACGTGGCGCACTCGAACGCGCTTCACTCGAAGATCCGCGCGCGCGGGGCGTTCTTTGTCGGCCCGCAGGCGCGCTACAGCCTCAACTTTGACAGGCTGCCGCAGGTGGCGCAGGACGCGGCGCGCGCGGCAGGGCTTGGAACCGAATGCCGGAACCCGTTCAAGAGCATCATCGTGCGCGCCGTCGAGCTCGTCTTTGCGGTCGAGGAGGCGATTCGTATCTGCGAAACGTACGAGCCACCCGAGCCGGCCGCGGTTCCGGCCGAGCCGCGCGCAGGCATTGGCTGCGGCGCAAGCGAAGCGCCTCGCGGTCTGCTCTTCCACCGGTACCAGGTGGCGGCGGACGGAAGCATCGAGGACGCCGTGATCATCCCGCCGACGTCGCAGAACCAGAAGAGCATCGAGGCGGACCTGCGCGAGTTTGCGCAGATGTCGCTGCACCTCGACAATGCCGAGCTGCAGTGGAAGTGTGAACAGGCGATTCGCAACTACGACCCGTGCATTTCGTGCGCGACGCACTTTCTGAAGCTCACGGTCGACCGGCAATGACGCTGCCCCGGCTGCTCGTGATCGGGGCGGGCAACGAGTTCCGTCGGGACGACGCGGCGGGGCTGGCTGCGGCGCGAAGGTTGGCGAGCGAGGCGGCGATCGACGTCCGCGAGGCGCGCGGCGACCTGTCGGGGTTGGCGGATCTGTGGGAGGGCCGTTCGCGCGTCGTCATCGTCGACGCGGCGCGGTCCGGAGCCGAAGCCGGAACGGTGCATCGATTCGACGCGAGCGCCGAGCCGTTGCCGGCGGCGTTCTCGCGCGGTTCGACACACGCGCTTGGCGTCGCGGAGGCCGTCGAGCTCGCGCGCGTGCTCGGCGCGCTGCCGTCGGAGCTTGTGGTCTATGGCATCGAGGGCGCCGATTTTGCGGCAGGGGAGGGAATGACCGACCCGGTGACGGCCGCCGTCGAACAGGTCGCGTCGCGAATCGTCGAGGAGGCTCTCCGTGCATGATCGGTCGATCATGGATTCGCTTCTGCGCAAGATCGCCGCGATAGCCGGCGAGAACGGCGCGTCGCGTGTGACCGGCATCCGTGTCCGCCTGGGCGCGACGTCGCACATGGACGAAGCGCATTTTCGCGAGCACTGGGAGGACGCCGTCCTCGGGACTCCGAATGCAGACGCAACGGTGGAGGTCGAATTCTCAGCCGAGCCGTTCGGCGTGATGCTGGTCGACGTCGAGCTCGAGACGTGATCATGGCCGCGCGCGATGGAATACCGTCGCGAGCAGTGGTGATATAGGTTTCGGTGGCGATGATTGCAAAGCTCTCAAAGCAGGACGTCCTGTTCACATAACTGGTCGTATTCGTGAACGCGAGCGTGCCCCTTGTCATGCTCGCGTTCGATCTTTCCACCGGCCGCGCGGGAGCGAACCCGCTCGAATACGTCACGCACGCGACGGGCGTCCTCGCGCTCGTGTTTCTGTGCCTCTCGCTGGCGGTGACGCCGCTCAGGCGCGTATCGAACTGGCAGTGGCTCGCAGTGCACCGGCGAACGCTCGGGCTGTTCGCGTTCTTCTACGCAGTGCTGCACCTGCTCGCGTATTGGTGGTTCGACAAGGCGTTCAATATCCCCGCAGTCATCGAGGACGTGGCAAAGCGTCCGTTCATTCTCGTCGGGATGGCGACGTTCGTCCTGTTGATTCCGCTCGCCGTCACCTCGACGAACGGGATGATCAAGAGGCTTGGCGGCAAGCGCTGGCGCGTGCTGCATCGGCTAGCGTACGTGACCGCGCTCGGCGGCGCATTGCACTACTTCATGCTCGTGAAGGCCGACACACGCATTCCTGTGGCGTTCTTCTCCGCAATTGGCGTGCTGCTCGCGTACCGGATCTACGACAACTACATTCGGCCGCGGCTTGGCGCGGGCACGGCGAGCGACGTCCAGGGCTGATCGGATTGCGGCCCCGTGCAGCGCCGCACGGCTGCACGAGGCTGGACGATCTATGCCGGCGTCGGGTTCTGAAACAGCGAGTCAAACACGGCGCGCGCGTCACGCGGTCCGCGGTTGCCGGATGCGGCCTGCTTCAGCATCTCGGCAATTCTGTGCTTGTTCCGCTCGCGACGCTCGTTGGCTTCGGCTTCGCGCTGCGCCTTGCGCGTGGCGAGCTCGTCCGCTTTCACGAGTCGCGGCGCTGGTCTTGGTGTTGGTTCGGTTCTGCTGCTGCTCATGATCAATCTCCGAGAGTCAGGGTCCGTGGACGGTATGCCGGAAGAGTCATCGCCCGGCGCCCACAGGGGTTTCGATCGACGGGTAGTCGATGTAGCCGTGCGCGTCGCCGCCGTAGAACGTCGCCTGGTCGGCCTTGGCGAGCGGCGCGCCCGTTGCGAAACGCTCAGGAAGGTCGGGGTTCGCGATGAACGGGATACCGAACGCCACGAGGTCGACTTCGCCGCGTTCGATCGCTGCGATTGCCTTCGGCTCGTCGTAGCCGCCGTTCGCGATGATCGGCCCGTGGAAGATCTTGCGAAGCCGCGGCGTCAGACGCTCGCCAGGCACGGCCGACGAGGCCATCGGACCGTCGACCGCCTCGAGCAGATGGAGGTACGCAAGGTTGAATTTTGCGAGCTCGGCGACCGCGTGGCCGAACGTCGCGGCGCGGTCCGAATCACCCATGCTGTTGAACGTTCCGCGCGGCGAAAGTCGCACGCCGACACGGTTCGCGCCCCACACGTCGACGACGGCCGCAGTCACTTCGACGAGGAAGCGCACGCGGTTCTCGACCGAGCCGCCGTATTCGTCGGTGCGGTGGTTCGAGTTGTCCTGGAGAAACTGGTCGATCAGGTAGCCGTTCGCGGCGTGGATTTCGACGCCGTCGAATCCGGCCTCTTTCGCGAGACGCGCGCCGTGGGCGTACTCCGCGACAACTCCGGCGATCTCCGCGGTTTCGAGCGCGCGCGGCGTGACGAACGGCTTCGGGCCTTCGTACGTCATGCACTTGCCTTCGGGCGCGATGGCCGACGGTGCCACCGGAAGATCACCGTTCGGCTGCAGCGACGGATGCGAGATCCGCCCGACGTGCCAGAGCTGCAGAAAGATCCTGCCGCCCCGCTGGTGCACGGCGTCGGTGACGCGGCGCCAGCCGGCGACCTGCTCGTCGGTGTGGATGCCTGGCGTGTTGGGATAGCCAACGCCGCGCGGCGACACCTGCGTGGCTTCGGTCACGATCAGGCCCGCCGACGCGCGCTGCGCATAGTAGGTCACGTTCAGATCGGTCGGCGCGAGCCCTTCGCCGGCGCGGTTGCGCGTCATTGGCGCCATCACGATCCGGTTCTTCAGCTCGACCGCGCCGATTCGTACCGGCGTGAACAATGTCTTGTTGTCGCTCATCTCTCGTGTCCTCTGTCTGTCGTTGTCCATGTGTTATTCGTTCCCAATGTGAACAATACGTTGCCTGTACCGTTCACATCTGAACGAATTATGTAAATTTTTTTAGTCGACGGACTGCTCCTGGCAGCCACCGGCGCACAATCGCGTAAACAGCTCTTCAAGACGGTGGCGGTCCTCCGCGGACGTCTCGCCAAAGAGCGCGGCGTCGGCCCTTCCGGCCGCCTCGATGCCCGCCGTGAAGCGCTCGCGCCCCGCATCGGTGATCGATGCCAGCACGCTGCGACGATCCGCGGGATCGTTGATCCGCGCCACAAGGCCATCGGCCTCGAGCCGGTCAACGAGCTGTGTAACATTTGATTTCACACAACTTAGCTTGCCCGCCAGCCGGCTGAGCGGCATCGGCTGGCCTTCGTCGACCAGGATCCGAAGCACGCCAAGCTTGGAGATCGAGAGACCGACGCCGGAAAGCTCATCCTCGAATCGCGTCTCGACACGCTGCGCCGAATGCAGCACCTGCAGCCACAGCGGCGTAGTCGACGTGTCCTTTGCAGTCATTTCGTTCACAACTGAACAATACTTGAGTGAACAGTTCTCGTCAAGAACTTATTTTCGGCGGTGGGTCGGCGAGCATTGCCGTGTATCCACGGGGACGCCTGAGCATCATTCCCACCAACTCCTTGACGAGCTTTGCTGCGACCGTCTGCGTCATTCGGTCGATGTCGCACATAGGGTTGAACTCGACGACGTCCGCGCCGACGACGGGAGCGTCGATGGACTGGATGATATCGAGCGCCTGCCGGACCGACAGGCCGCCCGGCTCGCGGTGCGACACGCCCGGCGCGCACGACGGGTCGAGGCCGTCGATATCGAACGTGACATAGACCGGCGTGTGGAATTCGAGTCGCGAGTAGTAGCCCAGGTCGCGCATCTCCACCATCTCGACGCCGAAACGCGCGGCCTGATCACGCTGGTGCGCGCCCGTCGTTCGAATACCGACCTGGATGAGCCGCTGCGCAAGACCGGCCTCCATCACGCGGGCGAGCGGGCACGCGTGCGAGAAGCGGTCGCCCTGGTACTCTTCGTAGAGGTCTGGATGCGCGTCAAAATGCACGATCGTCAATTGCGGATACCGGGCCGCGAACGCGCGGAGCACTGGAAACGTGACCGTGTGGTCGCCGCCGAGCGTCAACGGGTTGAAGTCCTGGGCGAGCAGCGAGGTGACGCACCGTGTGATCGTGTCCAGCGCATCGGGGCCGTCGGGGGGCGCGATGTCGCCCGCATCGTGGAGAACGCCGGGCACTGAGAGGTCGAACCCGGTTTCGGTCCAGGTGTTCGAATGCGGCGACCACAGGCTTTTCCGGATCAGCGGCGGCGCGGTGGCGGCGCCGCGCAGAAACGACGAGTGCTCGTCATAGCAGACACCGAGGAGCGCAGGACGCACAGGCTCGGTTCGTGCCGGTTCGAGGTCTGGCATGGATCGGATTCTCTCACATGAACTCAAATGGCGCCGGGGCCAGAACGGTCTCGACTGCAACCGGCGAAAGCGCCGTCGCGCTTCGCTTGCCGGCGCACTCTATGGAATCTCGCGACTCTCTGGAGTGCGCCGGCAAGCCCGAAGGGCGCGACGGCGCTTTGCGTTGTCTCCGCCTTCCAGCGGGGTTACTGGATCGACACGCTGTCGATGTAGAAGGTGGTCTGCAGGATCTCGTCTTCGGTTGCGTAGAACCTGAGACGATTGCCCGAGACCGCATACGACGCCGGGATCGTGAGCGTGACCTGGGTCCAGCCCGCGTAGGCCGGCGAATTCGCGTTCGTGAACGTCGCGAGCGTCGTCAGCGTCGTGCCAGCCGAGTTCGTGATGCGCACGTACAAGTAGTCGTATTGCGTGGGGCCCGACTCGGACGACGACATCTTCAGGTAGAACCTGAGCGTTCGTGTCGCGCCCGTCGCGGCGAACGCCGGCGCCTGGTACACGTAGGCCGTGCCGGTCGCGCCGTACCCGAGCAGCTTGGTGTAGTACGGCCCTGCCTGGGCGCCGATGCTCACGATCGTCGCGCGGCTCGCCGACGCGATCCACGGCGCGAACGCTCCGGTGTCGAACCCGCCGTTGGTGAGCAGTTCGGTCCCGCCGCCGCCTCCGCCGGCTCCCGCAAGCGAGACGGTGTAGGCGCCGACGGCCGATGCGTTGTACGACGTGCAGTGAATCGTGTACGTGCCGCCCGACGACGGGGTGTAGACGATCCGCGAGTTGGTTCCGCCGTTGCCGTCGTCGTCGAACGCCACCGACGCTCCAGCCGGGTTGAGCAGGTGGAGGTAGGTGTCGAACGCCGTCGAGTTCATGGTGATCGTGTATGCCGTTCCGGCAGCCGCCGTGAACGTGAAGTTGTCGTAATAGCGGCCTCCGGTACGGATCGTCGACGTACAGTCGGTGGTCGCGAGCGAACCCGAGAGCGTCTGCCCGGTGGAGATCGCCATCGACGACGATGTGCAGCCCGAGGTGCCGCCGGCCGCCTGGTTCACGACGAAGGTCTGGCCTGCGATCGTGAGCGAGCCCGAGCGTGCCGCACCGGTGTTTGCCGCTACCGAGTAGCCGACCGTGCCGTTGCCCGAGCCGCTCGCGCCGCTCGTCACCGTCAGCCACGACGCATTGCTCGACGCCGTCCACGAACAGCCCGCGGCGGTCGTCACACTGACCGTTCCGGTCGTCGCGCCCGATCCGGGACTCGCGCTCGTCGGGTTGATCGAGTACGTGCAGCCCCACCGCCGCCGCCGTTCGTGATGGTGAAGTTGACGTTCGACACGTCAAAGTAGATGTTGTCGGTCGGCTCGACCCGGATCCGGCACGTCGTGCTCGGGGTGTTCGGGACCGTGATCACTTCCGAGCCGTCGTTGGGTGTGCTGGCGACCACAGTCGACCAGCTCGTCCCGCCGTTTGTCGACAGCGAGATTCGGACGTTTGCCGACGTCGAGCCGCCCTTGTTCCACGTGACCGTCTGCGACGAGTTGCCGGCCCACGAAACGGCGGTGTTCGGCGACGTCACCGAGAACGCCGCGCCCGAGACCGTGACCGTCACATACGTGATCGTTCCGGACGTCCCGCTCGAACCGCTGACGGCGAAACCGCCGCCGCCGGCCCGGTTGTCGCGCGCCGTGACGACGAACTTCATCGTCCGTGCGGCCGTGGGAAGGACCTCCCACGGGTCGGACGTTCCCGCGAGCACCGTGGACATCTTTGGAAACGTGCGCGATGGCGACGTCGACGGGTTGAGCGAGCGGAACAACGGCTTTGTCGCGGCCGTCGTCCCGAGGTCCCACTGCTCCCAGCAGTAGGTGAGCGCGTCGCCGTTCGGATCGCTGCCGGTGGCGGTCAGCGTGAACGGTGTGCCGACGGGAATCGTGACGTTGGCCGGCAATGAAACGGTCGGAGCGGTGTTGCCATTGGCCGTTGACGACCCGCATCCTGCGCTCGCCGCGTACTGGATCATCTGCCTCAGGCTGACGGCGTGGAAATACGGATCGCTGTGCGCCTGAACGTCTTCGGGGCTGCAGATGCCGGCGTATGCCTGGATCGTCGATCCGCTCCCTGGTTCGTAAGCCGTTGACGCGTTCCGGTTGCCCGAATCGCACGAGCCCGATGTGCTCGCGTTGAACGTGTGGTCGCCGCCGAACTGGTGGCCCATCTCGTGCGCGACATAATCGACGTCGAACGCATCGCCGACCGGCGCGTCCGAACCCGTTTCGCCCTGCGCCTTCTGACCGTTGACGCACACGACGCCGAGCCCGGCCAGACCGCCGCCGCCAGTGCTGAAGACGTGGCCGATGTCATAGTTGCCCGAACCGATGATCGAGTCGCAGATCGACTGGTTCTGCGACAGCAGCGAGTCGGGGTTGGTATTCGAGAACGGATCGGTCGACGCGTTGGTGTAGACGATCGACGAGTTGTTGCCGACGAGAACGAGACGGATCGAAAGGTCGCGTTCGTAGATGCCCGTCACGCGGTTGATGGTCGTGGCGATGGCCGCTGTCGCGTCCTGTGCCGCTGTGCCGCTTCCGCGGGCGTCCTGGTACGCGGCGTACTCGCCCGTGCACGCCTCGGCGAGCCGGTACGTGCGGAGTGTCCCGCCGTTCGTCAGATCGACGGTCCCGCCATCGCCGCGCTTTTCCGCGGCGTCGAGGTCTTCGTCGAGAGTCGTTGCAACTTCGTCGACGAGACACCTGAATCGCTTGCCGTGGACCGAGAGCCCGCTCTTGTCGTAGCTGATGTAGTGCTCGGTATCGTTCGCACGATAGGGGTCGACATAGACGGTGCGCTCGGCTGCGAGCACCTGCGCGTGAAACCCGTTGTGCGTCACGTCGAGCCGCGCCGTGGCCGTCGGGTCGTCCACGCCCTGGCCGACATAGGTCCTTATCCAGGGGAACTCGGCTGCAAGCTGTGGCTCCATGATCGGCGATTCCCAGACGCGAAAGCTCTGGAGCGTCCCGTCCGGCATGGGGAGCGAGACGCGGTAGTCTTCGCGCTTGTCGAGTGTTGCGAATTCGAGCGGCGCGCCGGCGAGCACGCCTTCGAGCCGGCCGAGATCGGCGGCGTAGAGCGAAAACAGACCGGGCGCGACCATGAAGTCGGACGCGCCCAGCGAGCTCTTTGCAGCCGCGACATCGAGGCCCAGCCAGATGGCGTCCTGGGAGGGCGATTGCATGACGACCGGTTGCGCCGTCGATTGCGCGTCGTCGCGCACGGGGCGAAGGCGGGGCGCGGCAGCCGCGAGACACGGCAGCATGAGGATGAGGGTGAGCGTAGCCACAAGGGCTCGACGTTGCGTGGTGGACATGTGGTGGGTACCTCGTTGGGAAAGTTGAATCCGAACGAACGACACCGGCAGAAAGAGCATCGGGACGGGGCGTCCGTGCCGACGGGGGCCGTCTGGCACGTTTCGCGTCAACCGAATTGCTTTCTGCCGGTGTCTTGCTGCGTCAGTCCGCTGTATTGGGGTGCGGGCGGACATGGGGAACTACGCGTCCGCGAAGCGATCTGGATGTTCGGTTTTGATTCGGCCGCGAAAGAAAGCGCCGTCGCGCTTCGCTTGCCGGCGCACTCCATAGAATCGCGCGACTCCTTGAGTGCGCCGGCAAGCACGAAGTGCGCGACGGCGCTTTATGATCGAAAAAAGAAGCGCCGGGGCATCGTCTGCCCCGGCGCTTTGGGTTGTGTCCGCCTTGCGGCGGAGTTACTGGACCGACACGCTGTCGATGTAGAACGTCGTCTGCAGCGAGCTGTCTTCCGTCGCGTCGAACGCGATCCGGTAGTTGGTCAACGCCGTGGCTGGGACCGTCAGGGTGACGAGCGTCCAGCTGGCGTACGTCGTCTTGTTGCGGTTCGAGTACGTCCCGAGCGTTGAAACCGTCGTTCCCGACGTGTTCTTCAACCGAACGTAGAGGTAATCGTACGCGGTCGACGTCCCCTCGGCCGACGACATCTTCAGGTAGAACCGGAGCGTCTTTGTCGCGCCGTTGAACCCGGCGACGGACTGGTAGAAGTTCGTCGATGCCGTCGATCCGATCCCGAGCATCTTGACGCAGTTGGTTCCCGCCTGGGGCGACGTCGTGACGACCGTCGAGTTGGCGACTGCGATCCACGGCGCGAACGTGCCCGTGTCAAAGCCGCCGTTCGTGAGCAGCTCCGTGCCGCCACCGCCGCCGCTGCCGGCGAGGTTGACGGTGTATGCGCCCACTGCCGATGCCGAGTAGGACGTGCAGTGGATGGTGTACGTGCCCGCGGCAGACGGCGTGTAGACGATCTTGGAGTTCGTCCCTCCGTTGCCGTCGTCATCGAAGGCGACCGACGTCCCGCTCGGGTTGAGCAGGTGCAGGTAACAGTCGTACGCCGTCGAGTTGTACGTGATCGTGTACGTCGTGCCGGCAACTGCCGTGAACGTGAAGTTGTCGTAGTAGAACGTTCCGCTGGTGCGGATCGTCGACGTGCAGTCGGTCGTCGCGAGGGATCCCGATCCGGATCCACCAACCGTGATGGGTGTCGTCGAGGACGAGCATCCGCCGCCGCCGGCCTGTGTCGTCGCGTTCGCTTCGTTCGAGTAGGCCGAATCGCCCGTCGCGTTCGTTGCACGCACGCGATAGTAGTAGGCCGTCGACGCCGTCAGGCCGGTGTTCGAGTAGGTCGTGACGCCCGCGCCGACGGTTGCGATCTGCGCGTACGTTCCACCCGAGCCGGTTTTGCGCTCGATCTTGAATCCGGTCTCGTTGTTCGCGTTGTCGGTCCACGCGAGGTTGATCTGTGAAGAAGAGGTCGCCGTCGCCGTCAGGCCTGAGGGCGCCGCCGGGGCGGTGCCGCCGCCCGTGATGAAGCCGCGGTTGACGCAGCGCGTGCGGATGGCGTCGATCTCGGCCTGCGTGTAGCCAAGATTCGTGGCCGCCGTGATCAGCGCGTTGGAACCGTTCGCATAGCTGTTGCCCGACACGGGAACGAGGAAGTGCGACTGCAGCACGACCTTGTCGGCGCGCTGTGCGCCCGTCGGCCATCCGTCGAGGCTGATGAAGTCGCTGCGGATCTGCCACAGGGTCGACGACCACATCTCGCCGTCAGCGTGGACTTCGTTCTGAACATTCTCGGGATAGTGCTTGGTGGAGGTGATCGAGCGAATCGTCGGAGGAACCGCGCTCGAGTAGGACGAGGCGTCCCATTCCATGATGGTGGTCTCGTATGCCGTTCCGCGCTGATTGTGGCGCTGCGAGGTGACCGACGCCGCCCAGTAGTCGCCCCAGCCTTCGCCCATCGCTCCCGGCTGCGCGCCGCTCCACGCCCCCGGACGCGAGTTGTCCTGGATGGAGTGGCCGTACTCGTGCAGCATCACTTCGCCGTCCTCGGCGTCGTCGACGCCGCCCGATCCGGTCGTCAGATCGCCCGTTCCGCTGCTGTTGGGCGTGTACCACGAGTTGTCGTCGGTCGTTCCGTTGATCTGGAACCGGACCGAGCGGTTGTTGATGTTCGTGAAGCCGAGCGACTGGATGTATCGCTGTGCGTCGTCGACGTAGTAGTACGTGTTCGTGGCGTCGAACTTGGAGCCGGTCGAAACCGTCGTCGAGCGCGTGTAGACATAGTTGCCGCTGCCGTCCGGCACCGCACGGTTCGCCGTCGCCGTCAGCGTGTGCGTGTCGCAGTACGTTCCGACGAGACCCGACGAAGACGTCAGACCCTGCAGCGTAACCGTCTGGTACGCCGTCGAAGGCACCGTCGACGAATCCGTCAGCGAGTTGTTCGACGTCGCCGCCATCGCGTTGCCGTTCTTGTACACCTGGCCGGTGGCGTACTGGTTGATATCGCGCGGCGCGACCAGTATCTGGGACGAAAGCGCGTCGACGAACGTCTCAAATGTCTGTGCCGCACCGCGCTGGTTCGCCGTCGGCTGAATGATGTGGTACGCGAGATGCGCCACACCGTCGCCGTCGACGTAAACCACGAGTTCGTTCTCGATGGGCTCGATGTCGCCCGCGTGCCGGATCCGCGCCGCAAGCGCACCGCGCGCGTCCGCCGCGGTGATGTTGGGCGTGACCGTGTCGAGCATGATCCCGTCGCGGTAGCTGCCGCTGGTCACCGCAATGTTGCCGTCGCGGTCGAACGCGACCGACACGACACCCTGGTAGACCTTCACGCCGAGATAGTCCTGCTGGAAGTCCCGCACGCGTCCGCCGGGCGTGTCGCGATCCGACGCAAGCGTCAGATCGACGAGGTCCGAGCGGAGCTGGAAAACGTCGCTCTGGCGAGAGAGGAACACGCGAGCGGCGCTCTCGGTCGCGCCGCCGTAGTTGCCGAGATTGCCGTAGACCGCCGAAACCGTGCCGCGATCGTTCCACGTGACGGCGAGCTCTTCGCGCGTAGTGGCACGAAGCGCGTCGACGGCCGACGCCGCCTTGTTGTTCGGCTCGGTGATCCGCTTTTCGTTCTCGCGCGAGGGCGTCGACTGCTTGCGCAGCAACCCGCCGGAATTTGCGTGAACGGCGTTGAACGACAGGAGCGCGACACCAAGTGATGCCAGCGCGAGCTTTACAGAGGACCTGATCATCGGGTTTCTCTCCAGAGCGAACTATGTGGTTTTTTGGAATATCGAGAACTGCGAAGACCCGTGCATCTGCAATTGACAGGCCAGAACGGTCAGGCCAGGGGAATCGGCGGTAATGTGCTTATTTCACTTGAGTTACAGGGAACGTGGCACATGGGGCCGAAAGCGCGTCAGTGCAAAGCTGCTTTACGGCGGATTGTCGGGATGTGGATCTAAACGTGGAAAACAGAAGGGTTAGAACGCTGACAACCTGATTGAACAAGTGTCAACGAACTTAACGGGGAATCGGAGGGCAAGCCCAGCACACGGCGCGGCGACGTGCACGGTCACGATCACCACGTTCCGACCTGACTCGAGCGTCAGGCCTCGATCTGCTCGGGCTCCGGTATCCGCTCGAATTCGTGAGAAACCGTCTCGTCCGGAGTGGGATGAGGCAGGTTGTCGCCCGTGACCTCAGCGATGATGACAGTCGAGTTGTCCTCGCCGCCGCGCTCATTCGCAAGCTCGATAAGTCGCTTGCACGCTGTCTGCTGGTCGGGACCTTCGGCCAGTACACGCAACATCTCGTCGTCACTGAGCTTGCCCGATATGCCATCCGAGCAGAGAAGAAACACGTCACCCCGTCGGACCGCGACCCTTCCGAGAGCAACATTCACGCGGTCGCTCTGTCCCATGGCCTGCACGATGATGCTTTTGTACGGAGATTTCTCAGCCTGTTCCCGCGTCATGACGCCTGCATCAACGAGCGTCTCGACGTAGCTCTGGTCTTTCGTGACCTGGCGGATGCTGCCAAAGCGAACGAGGTACACGCGCGAATCGCCCACACACGCGACGTACGCGAGCTCGGTGTGCACAACGACTGCCACCAGCGTTGCGCCCATTCCTTGTTTGCTCGGGTCGTGCGACGCACTCCACACGTCGAGGTTCGTCTGTTCGATCGCGCAGCGAACGGACTCGAGGATCTGGCTCTCCTTGCAGTCGCTTCCAAGGTGCTGACGGAGCGACTCGATGACCAGAGCGCTCGCGACGGCGCCAGCCTGCGCGCCGCCCATTCCGTCGGAGACCGCGAGGAGCACCCCGCGATTCCCGACCGTGTAGGTTCCGATCGGGTTCGCGGAGCTCGCCTCGGGGCTCGTCAGGTCCGCGACGAGGAACGCGTCTTCGTTCGCCTTGCGGACCTTGCCTATGTCTGTTCTCCCGAATGCGCGTACGACGGTCGTTGTGATTGATTCGGCCATGATTCATTCACCTTCGAGAGAAGCGCCGGCGGATCAGAGCGCTGAGCGGCGCCCCGAAACGAGGTTGAACACCAGTACCACTGCGGCGATGAGGAGCAGTGCGTGGATGAAACTGCCACCGAAGCCGCCGATGAACCCAAGGAGCCACAGCACCAGAATAACTACGAAGATTGTCCAAAGCATGAGATTTCCTCTGTTTGCCCAGGCGCTCGGCAACGTGTCGCCGTGCGCGCATTCGATCGTCCGTGATGTTGTTTGCGCACAATCGAGCGGGTTCGACGTGGCGTCAACGACATTGGTACAGGCAACGCACGTGCCAGCGTAAAGGCACGGCAATACCTCGAGCGGCGCGCCAGAATCGTGCGGCCATGCACGGAATCAATCCACGTACGAGTACGAACGCGATACTCGGGCCATCGGAGCGGTCCGGGCGCGGATGCCTCGCGAGGACACGCAGGCAGGCGTGTCGCATGCTCTGCCGTGTTCCGAAGCACCGGCGGAAATTGAGCGTGGCGCAAACGTTGCACCCGACCGCATTGCAACTGGCCTCAAACACGAAGTCGAGAGGCCGCGGTAACAAAGGGGTAGCAACTGATGAATCAGTACAAAACAGCAGGCCACATGGTCGGGATAATTCTCGCGGCAGTAATGGCATCGGGTGCGATCACGTCGGCGCAGACAGAAGCGACCGGCTACAAACAGACGAATCTGATATCCGACATCGCAGGCCTTGCCCGCTATCGCGAAAGGACACTCGTGAATCCGTGGGGAATGGCATCGGGACCGGTAGGTCCATATTGGATCGCAAATCAAGGCACGGACACGCTGACGAGTATCACCAGGAATGAAATTCCAGGTCACGACGCAGACGGCCGTGTTCGCGTGGCGGTACCGGCACGGCAGCCAGTGACAGGCGACTCGGGCCCAACCGGCATTGTGTACAGCGGCACTCCGGACTTCATCGTGACGGCAGGGGGCACAAGCGCAGCGGCCGAATTGATCATTGTGACGCTGGACGGCAGGGTCATGGGTTGGAGTTCCGTGGTCGACCCGAATACAACGTTCGTCCTCGCGGACAACTCGGCATCGGGCGCAGAGTACACGGGCGTCGCCGTTGCCAGCAGCAAGCGTGGCGATGTGATTGCACTTGCAAACTTTGGAGCGGGCACGCTCGACATCCTCGATTCGAATTTTGAATTGGCCGCGTCCGTTACGGATCCGGCCCTTCCGGCCGGCTTCTCACCCTTCAACGTGCAGAACATTGGCGGTCAGCTGTTCGTCACGTTCGCCAAACGGGGCGAGGATGGTGACGAGATCAAGGGCGCAGGGCTGGGCTATGTCGATGTCTTTGACGTGTCGGGCGTCCTGATCAGGCGATTCGCATCAGGCGGAACGCTAAACGCCCCGTGGGGCATCGAACTTGCGCCATCCACCTTTGGCGAATTCGGCAATCAAATACTGATCGGCAACTTTGGCGACGGCCGGATCAGTGCATTCAACACCGTCACCGGCGAGTACACGGGCCAGCTCAAGGATCGATTCGGGCTGCCCATCGCGATTGACGGGTTGTGGGGTCTCATGTTCGGAACCATCGGAAATGTCGGCCGGTCGAACATTTTGTACTTCAGCGCGGGAATTGCGGACGAAACCCACGGATTGGTCGGCACGCTGACACCGCGGTAGTCACTCGGCTGCTTGTATCAGGGCAGCGTGCTGACCCGATCATGTCAACGACTCTGTCACGCACGACGCCCCAGTCAGACGGCTGATTCGGGGCGTCTGTGTGATTGAGCTTCAATGGCGGATTCCGTGGAACGCTTGTTGCCACGTTTCCGACGCCTGAGCAAACGACGAACAACGAGGATGTAATGGACTATACCGAGACGATCAATGTACTGAATGGACTCATCCAGACGTGCCGGGACGGACAGGAGGGCTTTCGGGAGGCGTCCGAGAACGTGACGCGTCACGACCTCAAGGAGCTCTTCGCGCACGGCACAATGGAACGCGCGCAGTTTTGTGGCGAGTTACAGAAGGAAGTGCTCAGCCTCGGGGGCGATCCCGAGAATACGGGGTCTGTTGCCGGAGCTGTTCACCGCGCGTGGATCGATATCAAGGGAACGTTGACGGGGAAGGACGACACGTCAATCCTGAATGAATGTGAGCGCGGAGAGGACGCGGCCGTCGAGGCATATCGCAAGGCGATTGCAGATGGAAGGCTGCCGGCCAACCTTCGCGTGATCGTGGACCGTCAGGCTGTAGCCGTAAAGGCCATGCATGATCGCATTCGATCGCAGCGCGATCTTGCCGCTCACGCATGATTCGAGGGTAAGTGCGAACAAACGGTGCGTGGCGAAAGCCGCGCACCGTTCGTACTTCGATGGCCCGGTCTGGTCGATCCGGCGCTACTGAAACGCACACGCCTGGTCCATTGGACCCATGTCTGGCCCGGGAGTTGCACCTGCAGTCTCTGCGGTGTGAATCGGTGACTTGAATCAAGCCACTTTATCTGGAGGTGCGAAGTTGAGCGAAGAGAATGAGAATGTCGACAAAACGGTTGAGGGAAAATCCGGCGTTGCCGAGCGAGTCATCGGCAAGGTTTCCGCCAAGTTGCGGAAGACCGCCGACGTGGTTGGTGCGACGACAGAGCGCATTGCATCGCACGAGAGAGATGTCCGCAGCTATGGGAAGCAGGCGGCCGAATGGTTGGACACTTCGGCGGACTATGTGTCCGACATTGATCCGCAACAGCTACGAATCAGTGTCACGAACGGGCTGCGCCGGAACATTGCTCCGAGTCTGATTGCCGCCGCAATGCTGGGCCTTGTCGCCGGTCTTCTGCTTCGCAGGCGGCCGTCCGCGCATACCGGCGATCGAGCGTGAACGCAGGAGATCAACATATGACAGCCGCAAAGAACCTCCCCGAGACCGCCGTCATAACGGAAGGCGAAGCCTTCAACGCACCTACGTCGACGCGCCCTCGCTCTGACAGCCTCGTGGTGTCGGATGCGGAAGGGGTCGATGTCGAGCCGCAGAGTGCGCCGGAGCATCGAGCCGACGACCTGGCCGAGCAGTTATCGAGAATGAACAGCGATTTCGAGGACAGTCTGGACACGCATAGGCAACAGGAGCGGCAACGGCAGGGAATAGGCGGTTTTGCCGGTCTTGTGTGCACGGCGAGCCGCACGACGGCTGCCGTCTGTGCGAAAGTGAACGATTTCGCCGTCCGGAATCCGTTCAAGATTGCACTCATCGGCGCGGGCCTCGCATACGCACTGGGGCGCAGGTACAGGCCGGTCGCGCTCGACGACGGCAAGTCGGTTGAGTGACGCACGCGACGGAATTCGTGTCGAGAGCTCAGATTGATGGCACCTTCACAGCAGAGTCGTCTGGCTACTTCACGTGACGTGTACGTGTGTTGATTCAATGCAACTTCGGTCGTGCATCGGCGACAGCCACCACCGATCGCCTTGCATACAGCAGCAACGAGCACGACCGATTGGACACTCGACGCGCCGCCTCACTTGACGCGACACACCGGGCGGCGAACGCATGATGCGGCCGCAGGGCCCGATTGACGCCACACCTGCCTCGTCACGCGCGTCATGAACAACTGCGCACGCTGACGGCGCTATCGATGCGTCCGTACTTGCAGCCAGTCTCGCCAGACTGGCACGACAGTTGCCTTTGCCAACCGTGTTCCCGCTCTTCGTACAACACCTGAATACACAGGAGGCAAGGGCAGAAGGAGTTAACAATGTTGCGTATAAGCGACTTCATGCATCGAGTGACAACCCGCACCGTGAGCGCTGTTGCACTCTCGGCGGCACTGGCACTCGGGCTTGGATCCCCCATCGTTCAGGCGCAGAGTCGCCACGATGGCGACCTCGCGACTGCCCAGAGCACCTTTCTCATTCAGAGTGCGATCTTCAATGGCTACGGTGCAGGATACGAGCGCGGCGCCGCGGATTCCCGTTCGGGCGCCAGCTTCGATTCTCAGTATGGCGACACGTATCAGCAGGCGACGAGCGGCTACGACACTGACATGGGCTCAGCCGTGCAGTACCAGGACGGCTTCCGCACGGCCTTTTCTCAGGGATACTCGGATGCATTCAGGGGCCGCGAACGCGATCCTGAATCGACCGTGCCTCCGGTTCGTCCCGTTCGCCGCTCGGAACTTCCCGCGTGGTACAACCAGAACGTTCCTCTCGGGACGGGACCGTCGAGCAACGGACGCGATGTCTTCAATGTGGCACAAACAAACGGCTACAACGCAGGGTACACGCGCGGGATCGAGGACAAGAATCGGCGCGCTGCCTATGACTACCAGAATGACGGAACCTACCAGTCTGCAGAGCAGGGTTACGACGAACGTTCAGGTGACCGAAGTACGTATCAGAGTGCGTTTCGCCTGGTGTTCGCCCGAGGATATTCGGACGGCTACAACGGACGGGACCGCTACTCGGACCTGGGACAGATCTCCGGCTACGATGATCGGCGTGATCCGGCGCCGCGTCGCCTGAGCAGCTACGACATTCTGCAGATCGCGACGGCCAACGGCTATCACGAGGGATTCGAGCGGGGCATTTCAAGCCGTAACGCGCGCCAGTCGTCTGCATACAAGCGCGACGAGGCGTACCAGCGGGCGACAGGCGGCTATGACAACAACTGGAACGTAGCGCGTGCATACCAGACGTCGTTTCGGCAGGGATACGCCAGGGGTTTCAGCGACGGCTACTATCGCCGCACGCGAAACAATGTATATGAGGGCACCTACAACGAGCGTCGCACGAGTGGCTACAACTACGGATATGACTCGAATGACCGGGGAGACCGCCGTCAGGTGTCTGGCGATCCGAATTCTCTGGGCAGGCGCTCGGCCGAGACCGGTTACCGCGATGGCTACGATCGCGGCCAGTACGACCAGCGGTCGGGCGTAAAGACCCCGAATCCGCAGGGCCACGGCGCGTACCAGTTCGGACTCGACGGATGGGTAGAGGACATGGGCGACCGCTCGGCCTATCAGTCGAATTTTCGGGAGTACTTCGTCCACGGCTATCAGGACGGCTTCAACGGGCGGACCGCAAATTTCGCTTTTCGTCCGTAACGACGGTTTTGGATGCGGGAACGCAGGAGCTTCGGCACGGCGTGTGTCGAAGCTCGACAAGGAGTCCTTATGCATTTGACGTTCGTGTCGCTCTTGGTTCTTCTCGTTGTAGCTGGTGTCTGCGGCGCTATCGGACAGTCGATCGCAGGCGGCAGCCGCGGCGGGCTCATAACATCGATCGCGCTTGGGTTTATCGGCGCTCTGTTCGGTGTGTGGATGGCGGATGGCTCGGGTCTTCCCGAGCTCCTCACCGTGAACATCGGCGGGCAGAAGTTCCCAATCTTGTGGTCGATCATCGGCGCAGCCGTTCTTGTGGCAGCGCTCCATTTGTTCACACGGCGCAATCGAACATTCTTCGCGCGATAGGCCAGGAGGTACACCATGTTGGACGACGACAAACTTGCCGTTGACGAGCAGCGGCGCCTCGCGCAACTCGAGGCGGTCAAGAACAAGGTCGGTGGCGACGTTCGGGCGGAGATCGTGAATCGGGCCGACGAAGTGACACCTGCCGACCAGAATCGAGCCAGCGAACTTGCCAGCGAACTGAAGCAGAAGTCCTTCAGGGAAGTCGCGGATACCGCAAACGAAGTCGAACAGACAAGGGTTGTCGCGCGTGTCTCGCAGGTCCTGGACTACATCTTCTTCCTGATCTATGGCCTGATCGGTCTCGAGATCATTCTTGAATTGCTCGGCGCCCGAGACTCGAATGGGTTCAAGCAGTTCATCGACACGGTGTCGGCTCCCGTGCTTGGTCCGTTCCGCGGGCTCATGCACGACTTCTTTGCGGGGCCGTTCCACCTGATGCTCTCGTACGTCGCCGCGCTCATCGTGTACCTGATGCTGCACCTCGCAGTGAACGGGTTGCTGCGGCTCTTCGCGCACAGGAAGGTCGTGGTTTGATGTGCGACGGTTCTTGGCGTCTTTGCGCCTTTGCGTTTGATTTCGCGCAAAGACGCAAAGACGCCAAGTTTCCGTGTGAAACCGGCGGATCAGTAGTCGCCCATTCCACCGCCGGCCGACATCCGCGACGACGTGTCGGACTCGCTCCTGGCATCGGCAACGAGCGCCTCGGTCGTCAGCAGCAGCCCCGCGATCGACGCCGCGTTCTGCAACGCCGTGCGCGTGACCTTTGCCGGGTCGACGACGCCCGCGACGACCAGGTCTTCGTATTCCTCGCTCGCGGCGTTGAATCCGAAGTTGGGTGACTTGTTCAGCCGGATGTGTTCGACGACGACAGCGCCCTCGAATCCCGCGTTGTTCGCGATCTCGCGGACGGGCGCCTCGAGCGCACGCCGCACGATCTGAACACCGATCCGCTCGTCCTCGTCTTCAAGCTCGAGCTTGTCGAGCGCCTTCTGCGTCCTCAACAGAGCGACGCCCCCACCGGGGACGATTCCTTCCTCGACCGCGGCGCGTGTTGCGTTCATCGCGTCCTCGACCCGAGCCTTCTTCTCCTTGAGCTCGGTCTCGGTTGCCGCGCCGACCTTGATGATCGCGACGCCACCAACGAGCTTTGCGAGCCGCTCCTCGAGCTTCTCGCGGTCGTAGTCCGACGTGGTCTTCTCGATCTGGGCCCGGATCGACTGGACCCGGCCCTGGATGTCCTTGGCGAGGCCTGAGCCACCGATGATCGTCGTCGAATCCTTGGTGATGACGACCTTCTTGGCACAGCCGAGGTCTTCGGGTTTCACGTTCTCGAGCTTGATCCCGAGGTCCTCCGTGACCGATTTCCCGCCGGTCAGGACCGCAACGTCTTCGAGCATTGCCTTGCGGCGATCGCCGAATCCGGGCGCCTTGACCGTGCATACCTTCAACGTGCCGCGCAGCTTGTTGACGACGAGCGTTGCGAGTGCCTCGCCCTCGACGTCCTCGGCCATGATGAGCAGCGGTTTGCCGTCGCGCGCAACCGTCTCGAGCAACGGCAGCAGGTCCTTCATCGACGAGAGCTTCTTCTCGTGGATGAGGATTGCGCAGTTCTCGAGGACGACTTCCATTCGTTCCGGGTCGGTGACGAAATACGGCGACAGGTAGCCGCGGTCGAACTGCATGCCCTCGACGATCTCGAGCTCCGTCGTGAGCGTCTTGGACTCCTCGACCGTGATGACGCCGTCCTTGCCGACCTTGTCCATCGCCTCGGCGATCAGGCTGCCGATCGTCGCGTCGCCGTTGGCCGAGATCGTGCCGACCTGCTCGATCGCCTCACCCTTGATGGGTTTGGCCATCGAGTGAATCGACTTGGTCGCCGCGACGACCGCCTTCTCGATTCCGCGTTTCAAACCCATCGGGTTCGCGCCCGCGGCGACCATGCGAACGCCTTCCTTGAGGATTGCCTGCGCGAGAACGGTCGCCGTCGTCGTCCCGTCGCCGGCGACGTCGGATGTCTTGGAGGCGACCTCGCGCACCATCTGTGCGCCCATGTTCTCGAGACCGTCCTCGAGCTCGATCTCCTTGGCGACGGTGACACCGTCCTTGGTGATCGTCGGACTGCCGAACTTCTTTTCGATGACGACGTTCCGGCCCCTGGGGCCGAGCGTGATCTTCACCGCGTCCGCGAGAATGTTGACGCCGCGCAGTATTGCCTGCCGCGAGCCCTCGCCCTGAATGATCTGTTTTGCCATTGATGTGTTCTCTTGTCTTGTAGCCCTTCTGAGGACGCCTGCGTTATTTGGACTTTGTCGTCGCCGCCCTGGCGGCTCGCTCGACGATGCCGAGGATGTCGTCCTCTCGCATGATGAGGAGCTCCTCGCCGTCGACCTTCACTTCGGACCCCGCATACTTGCCGAACAACACGAGGTCGCCGGCTCGAACGTCCGGTTCTGCGCGGGCGCCGCTCTCCAGCACCTTGCCCTTGCCGACGGCGATGACTTCGCCTTCCTGGGGCTTCTCCCTGGCCGTGTCCGGGATGAACAGGCCGCCTGCGGTCGTTGCGTCTGACTCGCTGGTGCGCCGCACGATCACGCGATCGTGGAGCGGACGAATCGTTGCCATGTCTGCTTCCTCCGTTGTGTTCGCTCGCGTCGCGGCGAGCAAGCATTGGTAAACACACGACTGTGCCGGACGGCGTAGGCGTCGTCTCCCTGATGTCGTGTTCACACGCAAAGCGGATCCGCCCTCGCAGACGAATTGCGTCACCCGTATCGCGTAGAGCAAATCAGACGCCAGAACTCGCGGCGGATTCCGCCGTCGATCGTCGCTGGGTACGAACGATGCATATGGAATGATTCGATCGGCCAGCGGCTCCATTGGATCCGCATAGGACGCCATCTAACGCTTGCGGTGGCGGCTGTCGCTACGTCGAGTGTACGCATTGATTCAATGCAAACGTCGGACGCTTGTGCGGAATGCGCGCACTCGGCGCTCTGGGCGTGCGTCCGTTCGCTTGCGCACATAGGCGACCAGGGTTAAACTCCCACCGATGCCTCTTTGGCTTGTTCTTGTGGCGTAACGCCCATTCGGCCAACCCATTCTGGCACGGTGATCCTCCCCGCGGCCCTGATAAGCAGGAACGCGGTCGAACACCTTTTCCTCCGGAGAAGGGCGAGACATCGTGGGAACGAAAGCGGCACTCGCGAAACGAGAGCGCAGGATTCTTGTCATTGACGAGGCGACTGCGGCTCTTGGGCTGAAACTCTTCCTTGCCGATCGCGGGTACTCGGTCGAGACCGTGTCGACAGGTCGGGACGGAGTCGAGCGCTTCTCGAGAGGCTTGTTCGACGTGGTGGTGATCGACCTCCTCCTGCCGGACATGGCTGCGTTCGACGTACTCGAGAAGATCAAGCTGCGTGACGAGGAGGCAGAGGTCATCGTCATCACCGGGTACGGCTCCGCAAGCGGAGCGGTCGACGTGATCAAGGCAGGGGCGTTCTATTTCATCCAGAGACCGTTCGAGCCGGAAGGCCTCCAGGCGCTGATCGATCGCGCACTCGAGCATCGATGGGCGAAGTCCGAAGCCGAACGGCTCCGGAACGTGCTGCTGGATCGGGATCTGTATTGTGGGCTCGTCGGTCGTTCCAAGTCGATGCAGGACATGTTCGAGCTCATCGAATCCGTCGGCCAATCGGACGCCAACATCCTGATCGCCGGCGAATCCGGCACCGGCAAGGAGCTCATCGCCAATGCAATTCACCTGAAGAGCGCTCGGGCAAAGAACAACTTCGTAAAGATCAACTGCGCGGCGCTACCCAAGGACTTGATCGAGAACGAGCTGTTCGGACACGTCAAAGGGGCGTTCACCGGCGCGGACCGCGAGAAGCGGGGACTGATAGCGGCTGCTTCGGGTGGATCGCTCCTCCTCGACGAGATCGCGGAGATGCCGCTCGAGCTGCAGCCCAAGCTGCTGCGGGTGCTGCAGGAGCGCCAATACCAGCAGCTTGGATCCGAGAAGATTGTCGAGGCCGACTTTCGGTTGATCGCGTCGACGAACCGCCGTCCGTCCGATGCGCTCGAGCAGGGGCTGCTCCGCGAAGACCTGTATTATCGGGTCGCAACGATCACGATCGAGGTGCCGCCTCTTCGCGATCGGCCCGAGGACATCCAGATGCTGGCCGATCACATGCTGCGTCGACACGCAGAGAAGTACGCGAAGCCCGTCACCGGTTTTACATCTGGTGCGGGCGCGGCGCTGTTCGGCTATAGCTGGCCCGGAAACGTGCGCGAGCTCGAGAGCGTCGTCGAACGCGCGGTGCTACTCTCCCGCGGCACGACGATCGATGAGCCGGATCTGCAATTCAACGGCCACCGAAGCACGCGCGTTGTGAATCCGGATTCCCAGGATGCCATGGGTCAGGCGGTGGCCGAGGCGGTCGCACCTGCCGACGGCGGTGCACGGTCGAATGGCGACTTTCACGTGCCGTTCGGCATGCCGCTCGACGAGGTCGAGCGCCGCGTGATCGAGCAGACGATGGAGCGAACGAAGGGGAACAAGCAGGCAGCGGCAACCGCCCTCGGCATCTATCGTGCGCGGTTGTACACGATGCTGAAGAAGCACAACGTCGCGTAGGCCGTCGATAGCAGGCGAGTTGAATCCGCACAGACGTGCGTCGATTCCGGTCACGTGTCCTGGAGCTGAGCGAACATCGTGCACTCTCCCTGGTCACGCTGCGTTTCCGGATCACGACGAGGTGCGTTGCAGCCCACGACTCCGCAGGGCTGTAATCAGGGACGATTTGACCCGATCTGGTCGTTCGACCGGCCACGCGACCTTCGTTTGCTTGAACTCGACACCTCGCGAAATTACCTCACACGACTGGAACGCGCCTTGCTTAATTCCGGGCGCCCCTGCAATTGCAGGGAACCCGATGGCGGCACGTCGCTCAGTGAAGCGACGCCGCCATCCTGTGCCGGTTCACGAGAATTCGTGGTCGCTGCGGTTCGCAGCGGGGCTCGAGCGTCGATGGAATTCGAGGAGATTCGTCATGGTCGAAGAGTCACGAAATACGCCAGTTGGGCTTGCGGATCCTGACGCGGGCACAAGCGTCGCGCTCTACGACACGCATCAACAAGCGCTGGACGCGATCCGCGAGCTCGAGCGATCGGGCTGCGACATGCAGAAGCTGTCGATCATCAGCCGCGACTACTACACCGAGGAAGGCGTGGTCGGCTACTACTCGACGGGCGACCAGATGAAGGCCTGGGGCAAGACCGGAGCGCATCTGGGCGCGTTGTGGAGCGATCTGAGTGGGTCGGCGTTCTTCCTTATACCGGGCATTGGCCCGTTGTTCATTGCCGGGCCGGTTGTTGGCCGAATCGTTGAGGGACTCGAGGCCGCCGCGGGGATCGCCGGCTTGAGTCCGCTCGGCACAGCTCTCTACCGCCTCGGAGTACCGAGGGCAGACATTGGCGCGTACGAGACGGATATCAGGGGCGGAAAATTCGTCCTCGTCGTGCAGTGAAAGATTGGCAGGGTGGCGGGTGCGTGGAGCAAGACACGCTCAGGGTCTTGCCCCGCGCAAGCGGGATCCGCAAATCCGTCGCCCTGCCGATATCTCGATTACACATTGCGTAGATTGCCGACCGGCAACGGGATCAATCCCGGGTAGACGGGCTGTCCCCAATGCGGACACGGACCCGTCTGGAGCCGTAGACGGCGCGAAAATTGCTCTACGTATGGCAGCGCACATTCCCGTGCAGGATCTCGCCTGGGAGTTGTTCAGCGTGTCGATCAATGACGACCACGGACCGGTATGTTGTTCCGGAGGGTGGTTGCAGGCACGGCCGGCGACAGGATCGAGACCGCCAACTTGGCCACACGGGGGAGGTCGACGAGTGATTCGTTGACTACGAGAAGGGGTAATGTAATGAACGTTCGAATTCCAAACCGGATGGCCGGAGCAATCCTGATCGGCGCTGTGGCGCTGATGGGAATGAGCGGACCGGCATACGCCAGGCAGGAAACCGACAAACAGCAGCAGGACCAGGCTGGCAAGAAGAAACAGGCCAAGAACAAGCAGCAGCAGGCGCCCGATGCGGCGCCGACGGCAGATCAGCAGAAGCCGGTTACGATCGACCAGCAGGCGCCGCCGGCAAAGCCGAGGGCGAATCCGCCGAGGACGACCGGGCGATCAACTGCGAACAAGCCGAAACAGCAGACGCCGGTCGCCGAGCCCGTTCCGATAGCGCGTACGCCTATTGAGACGCCTGAGCCAGTCGTGCGGAAGCCGAAGCAGCAGAAGCCGATAGCGGAGCCGGTGCCGATCGCGCGGGCGCCCAGGCAGCAGAAGCCGAGGGGGATAGCACAACCCGTAGCGAAGCCGCGCTTGCCGCAGGAGCGCCAGCAGGTGCTCATCCAGGAGCAGAAGGTGCGCTCGACCGCGTACTACCAGAATCTGCAGGACCAGCAGCGTATCGCCGAGCAGCGGGCGATTATTCTGAGGCAGCAGAACCGTCTCGCGCAGTACCGCTACCAGCAGCAGTATTACGAGCGGTTGCGCCAGCAGCAGAGTTATCTCGAGCGCAACCAGTATTCGTACGCGTACAACAGTGATCCGTTCTACTACACGGCTCCGAGCTATCGATACGCCCGTGACGGGAATTACTACGAGACGAATCGTTACGGCGTGGACTTGCTCAGACAGGCCGTGAACTACGGGTACCAGCAGGGCCTTGAAGCCGGTCGTGCAGACCGTTCGGATCGCTGGGGCAACGGTTATGAAGACTCGTTTGCCTATCAGGATGCGAACTACGGTTACAGGGGCTACTACGTCGAGCAGGGCGAGTACAACAACTACTTCCGTGAGGGTTTCAGTCGTGGCTACGAGGACGGCTACAACAGCCGTTACAGCTACGGCCGGCGTACCAACGGAACGTACGCGATCCTGACCAGTGTGCTGGCGGGATTTCTCGTCTTTGAGACGCTCAATAACGACTAACGGCCTTGTTGACGCGCCGCAGGTTCTCGACACCTGCGTGCGCGCCAACGTTTGAATGGAAGGAGTTCTTATGAAGACAGATCAGATCGATAGTGTTCGAGCGGTTCGTTCCGCTCGAGCCGTTGGCGGCACCAGGCGGAGTCGTATGGGCTTCCGGGCACTCCTGCTCGGCGCACTCGTTTCCGTGCTCGCGATGACCGGAATTGCGGCCGACACCGCGAAGGACCAGCGGGAGAGTGTCTCGAAGGTACAGGACTCGGCCAAGGTCGTCCGTGACATCATGGGCGCGCAGGACAAGGCCATTCCCGGCAGCCTGCTCGAGGACGCCGCGTGCGTCGCGGTCTTCCCGAACGTCATCAAGGGCGCATTCGTCGTTGGCGGCTCGGGCGGCAGCGGTTGCGCGGTGGTTCGCGACACGAAGACCGGTCAGTTTGGACAACCGTTGTTTCTCAAGATCGGCGGCGGCAGCGTAGGCTTCCAGATCGGCGGCTCGAGCACCGACTTTCTGCTCGTGGGGGTCAACCGCGATTCGATTGACACCCTCACAAAGGGCAGCTGGACACTGGGCGCCGACGCGGCAGTAGCCGCGGGACCCGTTGGCCGCTCTGCAAAGGCAGGCACCGACTGGAAGCTCGATGCGCAGTTTCTTTCGTATTCGCGCAGCAAGGGCGTCTTTGCCGGCGTCTCACTCGACGGCTCGAAGATATCCATAGACAAGGACCGCAACAGCGCGATCTATGGGCCGTCGGCGACGCCTGAAGAGATCCTGAGTGGAAAGGCCAAGGCCGACGTTCGATTTGCGAAGAGTCTTTCGGCGCTTTCGACCACCCTGGCGCGCTACGGCCAGCCGAAGGCCAGCGCCAAGCGCTGATCCCGACGGCCGCACGTCGGCGTCGTGAAGCGCAGAGGCCCGATGTGGCCACGGTGGATGTGTGATGGGGACCGGGATTTGTCGATGCGCTCCGGCGCTTCGACAACTCCCGATCTCCATCGTTTATTCAACGCGACCGTCGTCTCACTGGGTCGCGGCCGACGTCGTCGCGGCGCGTTGACCGTACTCTGCCTCGAGTCGGTCCTTGGTCTGCTGAAGCGTCTTCTTCACACCGCCAAGCATCTTCCCCTCGATGATCGACCGCTTGAGTCCGCCGAGGAAGCCGCCGAGCTGGGCGGTCCGCGAGCGGTTCAGATACATCAGGTACGAATCGTGCCGTCCATCGCCAGGCTCCTGGACGAATACCGTCAATGCAAATGACGAGTCGAAGTAGCGGCTTGCATAGAGCTGCTTCGACCCGACGAGCACGTACGTCACGCCGTTCCGCGTGACCGTATAGATCGTCATGTGCGTGATGGTGATCACCGGTTTCAGTCCGAACTTCTCTTTCGACCAGTAGATGAAGTTCTCCACCTTCTTGAGCTGACCGGCCGGAAACTGCTCGAGATACGTCTGATACTCGGGCACGTATTCGGCGAGGTAGGGCGAGGCTGCCACGAGCGAGCGGAACTCGTCGGCGAGGCTCAGCGCGCGCTTCTTGTCCTGGTAGACGGCCAGGGCGCTATCGCCACCTGCGAGGTAGGCCGTCACGTACTGAAACAGAATCTGTCGCGCGAGCGCCGAACCGCGCGCGTAGCTGTCCTTGCGCTTCCAGTCGACCTCGGTACGGAAGCGCTCGATCTGAGCAGCCGTCATCCTCACGCCGCAGTCCCCGACGGTACACGTCGTCAACTCCTTGAGGTCGTCGGCATCGATGGTGAGCCCGGCGAGATCCGACTGCCTGGGCGGGTCCGAAAACTTCCCGATCTGCAGAACGCCGGCGTTCTTCTTGTAGTCAACGATGTCGCGAATCTTCGTGGTGAAGAAGTCATTCGGAATGGCGAGCCGAACGACGCCAAAGACGGCGAGCTCCCGCTTGTTCGTGGCGCTGACGAGCTTTGAGACCACCTCGCCGCGGCCCATGGCAATCATCTCGGCATCCGACAAGCGGACGTATTTGCCCAGGAACGGCGCAGGTTCGAGTTTCGGTTCCTGCGCCCACCCGGCCACGGTTGTGTACAGCATCACGATGAGCGCTGCACAGAGGGCCCGGGGCCCGAGAGGGAAGTACCTGGACATCGTCGCCTCCTTCGGAGTGAAACAGAGTCGGCAGCCAGGGCTTCGATTCGTTCCGGCGAGTCAATCGTCGACGCCGGTTTTGGCCTGGACTGGTCGTCGATGAGAGAGCAACAGTCGTGCCGCCCACACTGAACGATTCCTGAACGGGGATGGGCTACGTGCTTTTCCGCACATAGGCTGCCACGATGACTCGCCCGTCACGTAGCATCCAGAAATCCCTCAAATATCCGCCAAAGTTGAATGGAGCGGGCTGGGCGGCGTGGCACGCAAATTGAGTACATGGAATCTGGCACAGGGTCGTGTGTGCGAGTCGGTTTACGTGCACACACCCGGTACTTCGATGCATTGGAGTCGCACACGTGGCAGACGCCCGAACGACCCAATGAAG
>JBGAKX010000044.1:0-31970 GCA_044224215.1 Blastocatellia bacterium | reverse complement strand
CGAGGAGAACAACATCGTCTGGGCGCGAAAGATGGAGCGTGCCGGCGTTCACGTCGTGTACGGGCTGCTCGGGCTCAAGACGCACTGCAAGCTCGCGCTCGTCGTGCGGCAGGAGGGCGACGGCTTGCGGAGGTACGTCCACCTCGGCACCGGCAACTACAATCCCGCGACCGCGCGTATCTACACCGATCTCGGCCTGCTCACCTCAAACCCGGACATCGGTGCCGATGCGTCCGAGTTGTTCAACTTCCTGACCGGATACTCGCGCCAGACGGCGTATCGAAAACTGCTCGTCGCGCCTGTCGGACTGCGCGAACAGTTCATCGGGCTGATCCGTCGCGAGGCCGATCACCAGCGGAACGGCCGGGCCGGCCGGATCATCGCAAAGGTCAACAGCCTCACCGATACGCGCATCATCCGCGAGCTGTACGACGCATCGCGGGCCGGCGTGCAGATCGAACTGCTCGTGCGGGGCGTGTGCTGCCTCAGGCCCGGCATTCCGGAGATCAGCGACAACATCACGGTGCGCTCGATCGTGGGCCGCTTTCTGGAGCACAGTCGCATCTTCTGGTTCGCGAACGGCGGCAACGACGAGATCTACCTCGGAAGCGCAGACTGGATGAACCGCAATCTCGATCGTCGCGTCGAGACGGTCTTTCCGGTCGACGAGCCGCGTGCCCGTGCCCGGGTCAAGGAGATTCTCGACACGTACATGCTCGACACCGCAAAGTCGCGGCAGCTCGAGCCGGACGGCAACTACACGCGCGTGCCCGTTCCCGACGGATCGACGCCGTTCAGCGTCCAGGCCCACTTCCTGTCGATGGCCCGCGGCGAGAGCGTCGAGTGACAATTCGCGATTGCCGGACGCGGCACCGCGCGACGTAGACACGGCCGCGGTCTCGTCGGTATTATCGTGATCGATGAGCACCCTTAGCTCAGCTGGATAGAGCGTCGGCCTCCGGAGCCGAAGGCCAGTGGTTCGAATCCACTAGGGTGTACTCGACGAACGACGGCCGCCTGTCACGGGCGGCCGTCTTCCCGTTTTGACGCGGTGCGCAGCCTTTGACACCGGCACGACGTGGACTAGAATACGTTCAAAGCGCGTCGCTATTTCACTTTCGACAACTGAAGACACACCGTAGATCGGGGGGCTTGTCAGTCCCCGAGGCGGTCGTGTCCGCGTACTCGGAGGCGGGTGATGATCGGGGTCAAACTCGCGGAGCGGTACGAGGTCCTCGGCGAGCTGGGGCGCGGGGGGATGGGCGTTGTCTATCGCGCCCGCGACCCGCTCCTCGACCGCGAAGTGGCGATCAAGATCGTCCCGCCGACCCTTATCACCCCCGACGCCGAGCTGCGATTCCAGCGCGAGGCGCAGGTCGTCGCAAAGATGGATCACCCCGCGATCGTCACCGTGTACGACATCGGGCGGCACGACGGGGCCCTGTTCTTTGTCATGCCCGTGGTTCACGGGACGCACCTCCGCTCGCTGTTGCGGGAACGCAGCCTGAAGCTCGGCGACGTCGTGGACATCGGCGTGCAGGTTGCGGACGCGCTCGACTACAGCCACACCCAGGGCGTCATCCATCGCGACATCAAGCCCGAGAACATCATGGTCCGCCGCACGGAGAGCGGCGGGGTGCGCGTCCGCATCATGGATTTCGGTCTCGCGCGCGCCTCGATCGAAAGCCAGCTCACGCGGATCACGCAGTCCGGGACGCTCGTCGGGACGGTGTCGTACTTCAGCCCCGAGCAGGTCTCGGCGACGCACGACGTCGACGCGCGGTCTGACATCTATTCGCTCGGCACGGTGCTGTACGAGTGCCTGCTCGGCGAGCCGCCCTTCGCCGGCGAGGTGCAATCCGTGCTCTACCGGATCGTCCACGAGACGCCGCAGGCGCCGTCGGCACGCGGAGCCGACGTCGACGCCGAGCTCGAGCGTATCGCGATGAACTGCATCTCGCGCGATCCGGCGAACCGGCCGCAGTCAGCCCGCGAGGTCGCCGAGGCTTTGACGCGGTATCGTCGCACGCTCAGCGAAGAGGACCGCGAGCGGCCGATCGCAAACGCATCGACGCGCGTGGCACGGCCCGAACCGTACCAGCGCGAAGTCGTACCGTTCATTGGCCGCGAGCGCGAGTTGACCGAGCTTCAGCACCGGCTGAACGCGGCGATCGCGGGCGAATGCCAGTTCGTCGTCGTGAGCGGCGACCCGGGTTTTGGAATGAGCCGCCTTCTCGAGGAGCTCGAGCGACTCGCGCGCGCGCGCCGGATTCTCGTGCTCCACGGGCGGTTCGTCGAGCAGGACCGGTCCTTCCCGTACCAGGGATTCTGCGAGGCGATCCAGGAGTACTTCCGCTGGCGCGAAGCGAACAATCCTTCGAACGACTACGTCGACTTCTCGGACATCGCGGCGGAGCTGACGCACGTGTTCCCCGTGCTCGCCGAGATCGGCGACATCCGGTCGGCGAGCACCGATTCGCGCTCAGTCGACCTGCAGACACGACGGATCGAGGATCGGACGGCGATCTTCGAGCTGCTCGCCCGCGCGCTCGCGCGGATCGCGTCCGGCAAGCCGCTCGTGCTGCTGCTCGAAGATCTTCACGACGCCGACGTCTCGATCGAGGCGCTTCAATACGTGGTCCGCCGGCTCGGTCCGACGCCGACGCTGATCATCGGGACGTACCGGTCGGGCGACGTCGACCGGCGCCACGCGATCTCGCGGATGCTGGACAGCTTCTATGGCGACCGGCGGTTTTCGCACGTGTCGCTCGGTCCGTTCTCGGCGTCCGATCATCGCGCGTTCATATCGGAGCTCGTCGGCGGCGCGCGTGTCGGCGACGTGCTCGCGCGCACGTTGTACGAGGCGACGGAGGGCAATCCGTTCTTCACCAAGGAGCTCGTCCGGTCGCTCGTCGATTCGGGCGGCATCGCCGAGGACGAGGTTGGAACGCTCTCGCTGTCGAGCGAGATGGGTCTTACGAGCGACGCGATCCCCGAGACGATTCAGCAGGTGGTCGAGAAGCAGATCGAGCGGCTCGACGAATCCGAGCGCGATACGCTCTCGATGGCGTCGGTGCTCGGCCGCACGTTCGAATATCGCGACCTCGAAGCGCTCGCGGAAGGCCGACAGGATCTCGAGGACACGGTCGACCGTCTGCTGCGACAGGGGTTGATCGAGGAGGACCGCGAGTCGCGGAGCGATCGCCTGGCCTTCACGAGCGGCGTGGTTCGGGAATCGCTGTACGCAAGCATGGCGCGCCGGCGACGGCGGACGCTGCACAGGCGCTGCGCCGAGTGGATCGAGCGCCGTCACGCCGGCAAGGAACGGTTCTGGGGCCAGCTGGCGCACCACTACTCGCAGGGCGACGTTGGTGATAAGGCGGTTGAGTACGGGCTCAAGAGCGCCCGTAAGTCGTTGGAGGCGTTCAGTTCCGAGGAGGCGCTGCGGTCCGCGCGCATCGCGCTCGAGTTTCTCGAGGACGAGGAGTGGGAGGGCGAGCGCTGGTACGAGGGCGAGGCGCGCATGCTGCTTGCCGCCGCATACCGGATCGAAGGCAACATCGACGGCGCGCTCCGCGAGATCGAGCGGGCGCTAAGGGTATTTGAGCGTGAGCGGGACGTGTCGCGCGTGATCGACACGCACCTCGCAGCGGCGGAGACAGCGTGGGACGGCCGCCGGATCGAGGACACGAGGCGCTGGGTCGAGCGTGGGATCGAGGTCGCACGCGGAACCGACCATCCCGAGCCGCTGTCGCGACTGCTGTCGCTCGGCGCGACGGTTGCGAACCTCCGTGGCGAGTACGATGCGGCGCGCGAGTTTCTGGAGGAGGTCGAACGGCTCAAGCCAGGAGTCTCGCGCGACGTCCTGCGGCTCGAGGGCGGATCGATCGTCGTCGGACTTGCGGGTCCGTGTCTCGCCCGCGAGCCCGCAGTGGTTCAAACGGCCGAGGAAGAAGAGGTCATCGCAAACGTCTATGAACGGCTGTTCACGACCGATGACCAGGGCAACCTGGCGCCGCTTCTGTGCGAGCGCTGGGAGGTCCGCGAGGACGGCCGATCGATCCTCATCACGCTGCGCCAGAACGTGCGGTTCACGGACGGTCACGTGATGACAGCCGACAGTGTCAAGCAGAGTTTTGAGCGCGCGATTCGTCTCGATGACGAGGGGCTGCGCGCAGCGTTTGCGATCATCGACGGCGTGCCGGCCGCTAGAGAAGAGGGGTCGACGGGCGACGTCGCCGGTCTCGTCGTGCACGACGACCTGCGGCTCGAAGTGCGGCTGACAGAGAGGCTTCCCATCTATCCGGCGCTGCTCTCAGACCAGGGGACGGGCATCGTTCGCGTGGTCCGCTCCGACGAGGACGGCTCGGAGAAGGTTCTCGGAACGGGCGGATTCAAGGTCGCCGAATGGACCAGGTCTCGCGTGGTGCTCGAGCGGAATGACACCTACTGGGGGCAGGAGAAGGCCGCGCTCGATCGCGTCGAGTTTGTCCCGGGGCTGAGCGCCACCGACGCGGCGGCGCGGTTCCGGTCCGGGGAAATCGACGTTGCGCGCGAGCTCTTCGCCGAGGACCTGGAGAGGTTCTTGCGCGACACCCGGTTGCGGCCGACATTCGTCGAGGCGGCGCGAAAGAACGCGTGCTTTGCCGTGTTCAACACGCGAAGCGAGGTCATCCGCACTCCCGAAATGCGCAGGGCGCTTGCCGGCGTAATCCGGACTCAGAACATCGTCTGGCAGTCGCTCGGACGGTTTGCAATGCCCGCGACGGGCGTCATTCCGCCCGCGATGCTCGGTCACGATCCGGGGCGCCGGCGCACGGCGCTCAGTGTCGAGGACGCCGCAGCGATTCTCGGCTCGCACGGCGGGCGTCCGCCGTACCGGATCACGGCTGCCATCAGTCCCGGCATCATGGATCGCTACGGCACACTCATCAAGAACCTGTTCGACGTATGGGCGCTGCTTGGCATTGAGGTCACGGTGCCGGTGTTGTCGACGCAGGACTACCTCAGCGCGTTCAACGACGCCGACGGGTTCGACCTGATCGTCTGCCGGTGGAACGCGGACTACGACGATCCCGACAACTTCACGTACGGCCTCTTCCACTCGGCAATCGGCGCCCTGCGCGAGTACTACAACTCGCCCGAGACCGATGCAATCGCCGAGGAAGCGCGAGCCGAGGGCCGGCCGGCCATCCGCGAGACGCTCTACCGCAAGTTCGAGAACGTCATGCTCGACGCGGGAGCCGTCGTTCCGCTGTTCCACGAGGTGAACTACCTGCTCGCGAACCGCAACCTGCGCGGTCTCGCGGTGCGAAGCGGCGCGCCGTACGTGGACTACGCCGGCGTCTGGCGCGCGAGGGAGGAGGAGACACCGAAACAGGCGCAGCGTCGCACCAGCGGCGGCATCATCTACGCCCCGGGCGGCGCAAACCTCGTTGATACGCTCGATCCCGTCAGGATTTCGTCGCTCGGGCACGGCGAAGTGACGCCGAACGTGTTCGAGACGCTGACGCGTGTTGTCGAAGGCGCGCGCGTCGTTCCGTGGCTCGCGTCCGACGTCACGGTCGAGAACGGCGGGATGCGGTTTGGAATCAGGCTGCGCGACGACGTCCGGTTCCACGACGGCAGGCGGTTGAGCGCGCGCGATGTTCGGTACTCGTTCGAGCGGTTCCTGCTCCATCCCGAGTGCTCGAACAGAAGCCTGCTCGCGCCGATTCGTGGAGCGCGGGCGATGATCGCGGGCGAGGCCGGAGACCTCGAGGGTTTCAGGATCCTCTCGGCACAGGAGTTCACACTCGAGCTCGAATCTCCGCTCATGCTCTTCTCGGTTCTGCTGGCGAATCCGGCAACGGCGATCGTTCCCGAGGGAAGCGGCAATTTCGAGTCGAGCTGGCGCGAGCAGTGCATCGGAACGGGTCCGTTCCGCGTCTCGCAGTTCGAGCCCGGCGCGCGTCTCGAGCTGGAGCGAAACGCCGACTACTGGCGCGTCGGATATCCGAAGTGCGACGGCCTGGTGTTCACGTTCGGGCTGACCTCGGCCGAGATTCTCTCGGAGTTCCGCGGCGGGCGGCTGTCGCTCGCGACGGATCTCGCACCCTCGGATGTCGACGCGCTGCGACACGATTCGGGATTCGCGGCCGGCTACCGGGAGATGCCGCGCCTGGCGACGTCGGTGCTTGCGTTCAACACGCATCGGGGGCCGTTGGCCGACGCGACGTTCAGGCGACGGCTCGTGCAGTCGATCAACATATCGTCCATCGTGCGGCGCGTGCTGGGACGGTTCACGATGCCGGCGAACGGGTTCATACCGCCTGGCCTGCTCGGCTACGAGCCGGCTCGCCGAACGACGGGACCGCTTGCGATGCCCGTGCCGCTCGATGTGCCACTCGATCTCGTGCTGGCGACGAATGCACCGTTCACCGGGCGCTACAAGGAGCTGACGAGCGAGCTCCTTGACGCATTCCGGCGCCTCGGGATTCGCGTCCAGCTGACGAGCATGTCCACGGAGGAACTGTCCGAGATCCAGAGGTCGGGCACTCCGGACATGACGCTGACGACGTGGGTGGCCGACTATCCGGACTCGGACAGCTTTGCTCGCGGCGTACTGCACTCGGTCGACGGCATGCTGGGTGTGATGTGCGGCTCGCAGGAGTTGGACACGCTGATCGACCGCGGGCGCGAGGACACCGACCCGGCGGCGCGCCACTTCGCGTATCGCCAGATCGAGGAGATTATCGCGCGCGACGCGTTGTTGCTGCCGCTGTTCCATCCGCGCAACTACCGGTTTGCGCGGCCCGAGGTCGAAGGCCTCGCGATCACTTCGTATACCTATCCGAGCGTCGCCTACGAGAGCCTCTGGGTCCGTTGACGTGGGACATTGACACGTCGTACCGGACGACCACACACGTCGACGTGACGGCGCGAGTTGGACCAGGCGAGCGCTGCTATCTGTGGACGTCCGTCGTCGCGGCCTCGTGCGCCTCGCGCAGACGCGCGAGCACTCCCTTGTACTCCTCGTCGTCCCGAAGCGAGTCCCAGTTCGGATCACGCTCGAACCACGGAAGGTTCTCGTTGCCGAGCTCGATCGCGCGCGTCAGCCACGTCAGCGCCTCGTCCCGGTCGCCTTCGAGCGTGTAGAGCGACGCAAGCCAGTACGCGATGTCAAAGTCGGCGCACGCCGCATCGATCACGTCGTGTCCGATCAGGTCGTCGGCGCGATCTCGCTCGCCCCGCGCGACGTAGACCATCGCGAGCATCGGCAACAGGCCGCGCATGCTCGGCGCCAGCTCAAAGACCTCTTCAAAGGTGGATGCGGCCTCGTCGAGCTTGCCCTGGTAATAGAGGATCTGCGCCTGGAACGCCCGTAACAGCGGATGGTCGGGTTCGACGGCGCGGCCGCGCTCGATCTCGGCAAGCGCGGTCTCGAAGTCGCCCGTGTACATGAAGATACGGGCCCGGTTGTACGACACGGGCGCGATCTCGGTCGGGTTGATGCGCAGCTGGCGGTCGAACTCGCGGAGCGCCTCGTCGTACCGGCCGTCGAGCCGGTATAGCGTGCCTGCGACGAATCGGATGGCCGTATTGTTCGGAGCCTCACTGCGCAGCTGCTCGACCAGTTCGCGAGCCCGCTGCTTCTCGCCGCTGCCCATGTAGATGTAGACGAGCGTGATGCGCGGCTCAACGGCCTTTGGATCGAGCTCGAGCGCGCGGTTGCACGCGGACTCGGCCTCGTCGTAGTACGAGACGCCGCCCATTCCCTTCATCACGTACGTTGAGAAGGCTACGCCGAGCGCGGAGTGCGCGAGCACGAAGTCCGGATCGAGCGCAATCGCACGCTTGAACGCAGAACACGCCTCGTCGAGGTCGGTACGGTTCAGCGTGTGCGTCACGAAGTCGTTCAGGAGGCTGCGGCCGCGCAAGTACGCCTCGTAGGCCTCGGAGTTGACGGTCGCCGCGCGTGCGAGCCGGTCCTGCTCCTGGTCGCTGATCCGGATCCTGAGTCCGTCGACGATGTGCTGCGAGATCTTGTCCTGGAGCGTGATGATGTCCTTGGAGTCAAGGTCGATCTTGTCGCTCCAGATGATCTCGCCCGTCGTGATGTCGATCAGCTGGGGCGTGAGTCGGAATCGATCGCCCGATCTGATGTAGCTCCCGACGAGGACCGAATCGACCGCAAGCTCCATGCCCACCTGTCGCGGATCGACCTCGATGTTCTGGTACTTGGCGATGTATGTGGACGGCCGGACGATGAGGGACTTCAGCTGGGCGAGCTCCGTGATGACGCTATCGGCGAGCGAAAACCCATAGAAGTCGCTCGCCGGATCGCCCGACACGTTCTTGAACGGGAGAATCGCGATCGCGCGTTTGTCGCGTGTCGAGGTGCCGCCAAAGACCGACTGGGACTTGTCGCTCACCTCGATCGATACCTCGTGGCTCGGCTCGTCGGTAGAGCTCCCCGCACCTTCGCCGCCAAGGACGCTGCGCTTCAGCCAGCGGACGGCCCGGCCGAGCGTGGACGGACGCGGGTCGGGCCGTATCGCCTGCAACGACGCGGCGCGATCGACGGGCATGTCGCGGCGCTCCGTGTAGATGATCCGCGCGGCGCGCTTCAGCTCCTCGAGCATCTCGGCCGCCGTCTGGAACCTGTCCTCGGGCCGCTTTGCGATGGCGCGCTCGATGATCTTTGCAAAGAGCTTTGGAATCCCCTCGGGAAGCGGCGGCGGCGCGTCGTGTATCACGCCGTGCATCACGTCGATGCTCGTCTTGCCGCGGAAGGGCAGCTTGCCTGCGACCATCTCGTAGATCACAACGCCGAGCGAGTAGATGTCCGACCGATGGTCCGCCCGCTCGCCCTGCGCCTGCTCGGGCGACATGTAGCTCGCCGTGCCGAACGGGACGCCGGCCTGCGTCAATTCCGTCAGGCCGCCGACGTCGCCGCCGCCGACACGGAACCTGCTGCTCGTCGGCTCGGTCAACTTCGCGAGCCCGAAGTCGAGAATCTTGGGCTGCCCGCGCTCGGTCATCACGATGTTCGACGACTTGATGTCGCGGTGGATGATGCCGTGCGAATGCGCTTCCGCGAGGGCATCAGTCAGCTGGAGCGAGATCTCGAGCGCGATTTCGACCGGCATCGCGCGCCCGTTGATCGTCTTCTTGAGCGTCGACCCTTCGACGTACTGCATGACAAAGAACAGCAGGTCGGGGGTTTCGTTGATTTCGTAGACGGTGCAGATGTTCGGGTGGTCGATGGCGGAGGCGGCGCGGGCTTCGCGGAGAAAGCGTTTGCGCGCCTTCTCGTCGCTGACGAGGTTGCCGAGGAGCACCTTGAGGGCGACGATCCGATGCAGTTTCAGATCCTCGGCCTTATAGACGACTCCCATGCCGCCCTTTCCGAGCTCTTTGAGTACGCGGTAGTGGAGGAGCGTCTTGCCGACCATCTCCCTGTCAGCGCGGGTCGAAAAGGAGGACGAAGTCACCCGTGGCTAAGTCCCAGATTATACACACGGCCCCTTGGGCGGCAAGGCGGGCAATCGTTCGCCAATCGGACCGCGCGCAATGGAGCCGCTGCTATACTCGTGCAATGACGAAACCGTCGACGCTGGGCGAACTGCGAACGAGCTGGTACTCCGAAGATCGTCTGCGGAACCGATCGGTAAAGGACGAGATGCGCGAAAACCTCGTTGCGAGGTTACGTGGCGGCGACGAGCTTTTTTCCGGCGTCTACGGCTACGACGACACGGTGATCCCTCAGATCGTCAACGCCGTGCTGTCGCGGCACAACATGATCCTGCTTGGTCTGCGCGGACAGGCAAAGAGCAGGTTGCTGCGGGCGCTCGCGGACCTGCTCGACGACGAGATGCCCGTCGTTGCGGGATGCGAGGTCAACGACAATCCGTACCGTCCGATCTGTCGCGCGTGCCGCGACCTGATCGCCGAGATGGGCGACCGCACGCCGATCGCATTCGTTGGCCGTGACGCCCGATACGTCGAGAAACTCGCGACACCCGACGTGACGATCGCCGACATCATCGGCGACGTCGATCCGATCAAGGCCGCTCGCGGAGGCCATCAGCTGTCGGACGAGCTGACGATCCACTACGGGCTGCTGCCGCGAGCCAATCGCGGGATATTTGCGATCAACGAGCTTCCTGATCTCGCCGGCAAGATCCAGGTCGGACTGTTCAACATCATGCAGGAGGGCGACGTCCAGATTAAGGGGTACCCCGTGCGCCTTCCGCTCGACGTCTGCCTGGTGTTCTCGGCCAATCCGGAGGACTACACCGCGCGCGGCAAGATCATCACGCCGCTCAAGGACCGCATCGGGTCCGAGGTGGCGACGCACTATCCTCGCACGGTCGACGACGGTGTTCGCATCACGGGGCAGGAGGCCTGGACCGCGCGCGGTGACGCGGTTCCGGTGCGCATTCCCGAGTTCGTGAGAGAGGTTGTCGAGCACATCGCGTTCGCCGCACGCGAGGACAAGCGCGTCGATCGCCGGTCCGGCGTGAGCCAGCGGCTGCCGATCTCGGTGCTCGAGATCGTGGTCAGCAACGCCGAACGACGCGCGCTCGGGATCGGTGAAGCCGAAGCGGTCCCACGGCTCGTGGACGTGTACGCCGCCATTCCCGCGATCACCGGCAAGATCGAGCTCGAGTACGACGGCGAGCAGCAGGGCGGCGAGAAGATCGCTCGCGATCTGATCAAGGACGCGACGCGAGCGGTGGCGATCGAGACGCTCGACGTCATCGACCAGAAGCGGATCGTCGCGTGGTTCGACGCCGGCAATGTGCTCGAGCTGGGCGACCTTGTGTCGGTAGATGAGCTCGTACGAGCGTTTGCGCGCGTTCCGGACCTCGTCGACGGCGTCAGGGAATCCGGTCTTGCCGCGGCAGACGACGATGCGATGGTCGTCGCATATGTCGAACTGCTGCTCGAGGGCCTGTACGCGAGCGGCCGGATCAGCCGAAGCGAGACGTTTTCCTATGCGAGGCGGGCCGTCGATCGTCGCGAGCGCCTGCCGCAAGGCTGGAACGAGTCCGGCGGGATCAACTAGACCTCGCGAGGTGTAGCGGGTCGATCGATGAAGTACACGACATATGGGAAGTGGAGCGGATTCGATCTCGACGCGCTCAGTCTCGAGGATCTGATGCAGTCGCTCGCCGACTTCTTCCTCCAGAGCGGCTTCCGCGGCAGGCGTCGATTGGGCGGAAACTCGTCGGTCGAATCGCTTCGCGATGCGTTGCTGCGGCTTCTGTTTCGCGAGGGATTTCTCTCCGAGGACGAGCTCGAGGCGCTGCGGGGAGACGACGGCGAGATCAGCGAGGCCGTCATGCGCGATCTCGTGGACCGTCTCATCGAACGCCTGATCGCCGAGGGGTATCTCTCGGTCGACGACATCGAACGCCTTGCCGCGGGGCAGTGGGACGGTGACGGCGAGGGCGAGACGGGCCCGGCGTCGGACGTTCCCGTCCGTTTCGAGGTGACCGAGAAGGGGCTCGACCTGCTTGGGCACAAGGCGCTGCGCGCGCTGATGGGATCGATCGGGCGCTCGAGTTTTGGCGGTCACGATACCGACAAGCTTGCAACCGGTGTGGAGGCGAGCCTCGGATCGAAGCCGTACGAATTCGGCGACACGTTGAACCTCGACGTGAACGCGACGCTTGCATCGGCAATTTCGCGCGAGGGACTCGGCGTTCCGGTCAACCTCGAGTACGGCGATCTCATGGTCCACCAGTCCGAGTATCGGTCATCCTGTGCAACGGTGCTGATGCTCGACTGCTCGCATAGCATGATCCTGTACGGCGAGGACAGGTTCACGCCCGCGAAGCGCGTGGGACTGGCGCTTGCGCACCTGATCCGGACGCAGTTTCCGGGCGACTCGATTCGGCTCGTCCTGTTTCACGATTCGGCCGAAGAGGTACCCGTGGCTCGGCTGGCGCAGGTGCAGGTCGGGCCGTATCACACGAACACGCGCGAGGGGCTCCGGCTGGCGCGCCGGATACTGCTCTCGCAACGATGCGACATGCGTCAGATCATCATGATCACGGATGGAAAGCCGTCCGCGATCACGCTACCGGATGGCGAGATCTACAAGAATCCGTTCGGGCTGGATCCGGAGATTCGCGACGAGACGATGCGCGAGGTCGCGCGCTGCGCGCGTTCGGGAATCCAGGTCAACACGTTCATGCTGGCTGTCGATCATCACCTCGTCGAGTTTGTGAAAGAGATGACGGCAATCTGTCGCGGGAAGGCCTATTTCGCGACGACGCGAAACCTCGGGCAGTACATCATGATGGACTTTCTGCGCAGGCGCCGGACGCGCGTCGGTTAGGGTTTTCGCGTCAGGACGGGACGATCGTTGCGAACCGGCTGGTTCTGCGGATCCGTCGGATACTGCTGCGGCGCACGATTCCCATACACGGTGGGAGCCGATCCGTTGTAGCCAGCAAGAGCCTGTTTCATGCTCTGGAAATCGTCTGCGGACTGCGTGGCATGTCGACGGCGCGTTCGTGTCGTCGCAGGTTGTGCGGCCGTCGATGCGGTCAGGTTGGCCTGGATTTCGGATTCGGTGTTCGCGATGCGCTCCTTGGCGTTGGGATGGCTGGCAAAGATGCCGCCGGAGCTTTCTTTCGCGCCCGACGCGTGGTCGAGCCGCTGGAACAGGCGGACCATGGCGGTCGGGTCGTAACCGGCGGCCGTCATGTCGTAGAGCCCGAGGTAATCCGCTTCACGCTCAAAGTCGCGGCTGTTGCGCGTGAGGATTCCGGCGCCGAGCAGCGTGGCCGCCTGCTGGGCGGCGCGACCTGCGCCGCTGCCGTTCGTGGCGATCTCGGTTCCGATCCCGATGATCCCCGTGATCATCGCGACGCGTTGCGCCTTCTTGATGTTGCGCAACCCGTGTCTCGCGACGACGTGGCCGATCTCGTGGGCCATGGCGCCGGCGAGCTCGTCTTCGCTCTGGACCATGTTCAGGAGGCCCGTGTGAACGTAGACGTACCCACCGGGAATGGCGAACGCGTTGACCGAGTTGTCCTCGATGGCATAGAAACGATACTGGATGTCCGGTCTCCGGGACGACCGGACGAGGCGGTCGCCGAGGTTCTGAAGATAGGCGTTGATTCCGGGATCGTTGACGATCTGGTACTTTGTAAGAATCTCGCGGTGAACTTGCTCGCCAAGCTGCATTTCGTCCTGCTGACTCAGCAGCCCGTTGTTCGAGTATTGAGCCTTTCGGAACTTGTCGTAGGCGCTCCCGCCCGACCCCCCAAAGGCGGCCGGGGACGCGCTCAGGACGAGAATGACGAGCAGCAACTTTGTCGACCTGCTCGAACTCGCGACGCCTTTCGAGGTAATCCAATGTCACAACAGTGGACACCGCCCGGACAGCCTCCGGGACAACCTCCGGGACCACCACGGCCGCCATACCCGCCGTACCCGCCACAGCAGCCGCAGGTCATCCAGCGGCCAAAAGCGATGAGCACCGGCTTCGTTCTGCAGATGGTGGGGCTCGGCTGCGGCGGCATCGTGACGTTTGTGGCTGCCGTCCTCATCATGCTGCTCTTTGTGCTCGAGCTGGGGCCCTCGGTCTTTACCGTCGCGGTGATCATGGCGTTTCTGCCGCTCGTCATCTACATGCCGATTGTGCTCTTCATCGACCGCTACGATCCAGAGCCGTGGTGGATCCTGTTCCTCGCTTTCCTGTGGGGCGCGATCATCGCCATCTTTGGCGCGCTGCTGATCAATGACACGGCCTCGGCGGTTGCCGCGTCCGCGGGTGGCGAGGGCGTTGGCGAATTCGTCGGCGCCGTCATCTCGGCCCCGATTGCCGAGGAGGCCATGAAGGGCCTCGGGCTGCTGGTCGTGTTTCTCGTGTTGCGGCGCGAGTTCGACGGCGTGGTCGACGGAATCGTGTTCGCGTGTGTCATCGCGCTTGGATTCGCGACCGTCGAGAACGTCCTCTACTACGGTCGGGGAATGATGGAGGCGGGTGCGGTCGGCGCCGGCGTCCTGTTCGTGCTTCGAGGCCTGATGTCACCGTTTGCGCATCCGCTGTTCACGTCGATGACCGGCATCGGGATCGGCATCGCTCGAGAACAGAAGAAGGGCGCGATCGTGTGGATTGCGCCGATCGTGGGTTACTGCATGGCTGTCGCGCTTCACGCGACGTGGAACCTGGTCGCGACGCTCACGAGCGGCGGTCCGGAGGTCTTCTTTGGAGCCTACCTGCTTGGGTGGCTCCCGGCGTTCCTGTGTTTCATGGGCGCCGTCGGCTACTGCCTGTACCGCGAGCGCAAGATCGTGCGCGAGTTTCTGTACGACGAGGTTGCGCTTGGGGTGATCACGCCGATGGAGTACGTCGAAGTGACCTCGCTGCGAAAGCGGATGTCGTTTCACTGGCGGTGGATGCGGTACCGCGGGTTCGGCGGATATCGTGCAGCCAAGGCGTTCTCACGCGCCGCGGTCAAGCTGGCGCTGTCAAAGTGGCACACGCTGAAGGCAGCCGAGAAGAGCGCACAAACGCGCAGCCTGGGCGAGATCCCGGTGTTGCGGCAGGAGCTGGCCGCGCGGCGCGCGGCGTTGCGGTAGACACACGACGGGCCCGGCAGCTCTTCACTGCCGGGCCCGTCGAGATGCACGAATTTCGCGTCGTTACGCGCTACTTTGGCGGCGCGCCGTTGAGCGTGAAATTGCCAGATGCGACAAGCCGCTGACCGGCAACCTCGTAGAGTTGCACGGAGTGGGCCGTTGCGATCGGCTTGACCGCGTCTGGGATGGCAGGAACACGTCCACCCGCCTTGACCGGGTCGACGAACTTCATCCGTAGGATTCCGTTGGCATCCGAGGTGGCAGTGCCGACGAGCGTGCCGTCGATGACGAGCGCGTAATCGGACCCGGCGACGAGCTCCTGAACGGTCACCCGCAGGCCCTGCAACAGTTGAGACGTGGTTTGAACCGTTGCGGTCTTGGCCTTTCCGATGACACGGCCGTCCGAGGTTGCGAGCGTGGCCGACGTGTACGCGCGGGCAATGACGCTGCCGCCAATGCCGGGATGCGGGATGTACCCGGGTCCACCGCCGCCCGGGAAGTCCGGAAGTCGCTGGGCAAACGCCGCCGGCGAAGCAAGAATGACGAGTGCGAGGGCCGTGAAGACGAGTGCGCGCGCTTTCATGGTGCTGACTCCTTCAACTGATGAGTGCTCAGGACGTGACGTGCGAACCGCGAATGGCGCGCACACGAATGAGGGGCAGAACCTGTCCCAATCCAGCCTCAAATCTACACCCATGCGAAACGCCAAGTCTACACAATCCTTTTGACCTTCACGCGACGTAGCCTTGGTTTGGACGCGGCAGCAATTGGAGTACGGAGAAGTGTTCCAATTGCGTACGATCAACACGTGGAGCATCAATCGAGGTCAATGGTGACGATTCGCAAGTACTTCGCGACATTTGGGTTGGCGGTCGCGCTGACCGGATTCGGCTGTTCGCGGCCCACTCCGCCGCCGGTTGATGTCACGGTGCCGCCACCGACGGCAATTCAAGCCGGGTCCGACAGCACTGAGGGCGCGATAAGGTTTCTCGAGGACAAGGCGCGCGCCGATCCCGACGACTTCATTGCGCGCAACAAGCTCGTGGACTACTACCTGCAGCGTCTGCGCGAAACGGGGAGCGTCAAGTACCTCGAGCTTGCCACGCAGGCCGCAAGCGAATCGCTCGCAGCAATCCCGGCCGCGCAGAATATCGGAGGGCTTGCCGCCGAAGCTCAGGTCGAATTCGCGTCGCACGAGTTTGCGGCCGCGCGCGACCACGCCCTGCAGCTCCGCGAGGCCGATCCCGACAAGCTTTATCCGTTGCTGATTCTCGGTGACTCGCTCCTCGAGCTTGGCGACTACGGCGGAGCGGCTGACGTGTTTCGACAGATCGAGCAGCGCGGGTCGACGTCGGACGCCGGGGCGTTGAATGCACAGACCCGGTTCGCGCGCCTCGCCCTACTTCAGGGAGATCCGGATGCGGCCCGGCGTCACTTTGCGGAGGCGCTTACCGCGGCCGAGCAGATGAATCCCGCGCCGCGCGAAACGGTCGCGTGGTGTTACTGGCAGCTCGGCGAAACCGCGTTCGTCACTGGCGACTATGCCGAGGCGGAGCGCAGATATGCCGACTCGCTCACGGCACTCCCCGACTATTTTCGCGCGCTGGCCGGGATGGCTCGAGTGAAGGCGGCACAGGGCGACATCGCAGGTGCCATCGCCGGATACGAGCGAGTGACGAGAATCCTGTCCGACCCGTCGTTTGTCGCGACGCTCGGGGATCTCTATTCGATCTCGGGGCGTGACCGTGACGCTGCGACCCAGTACGACCTCGTCGAACAGATCGGCCGGCTGAGCAAGCTCAACGGCGTGCTCTACAACAGGCAGCTTGCGCTCTTTCGCGCGGATCACGACACCATGGGTGACGAAGCGTTTACGAGCGCCCAGCGCGAATACGAGACCAGGCGCGACATCTACGGAGCGGATGCGGTCGCCTGGACCGCACTCAAGGCCAGACGGCTCCCCGAGGCACAGTCCGCGATTGCGGATGCGTTGCGGCTTGGAACACGCGATGCGCGGTTGTGGTACCACGCGGGAATGATCGCGCGAGCCGCTGGCGACACCGCGAGCGCGCGCTCGTACCTGAAGCGCGCGCTCGAGCTGTCGCCGGGTTTCGACCCGCTGCAATCGAGGGTGGCACGCGCCACGCTCGACGAGATGGAGAAGGGCTCCTGACGGCGTCGGTTCGAGTGGTTCCTTGGTGTGTCCCGTCGCGAGCTAGTTTCGCGTCTTGTCGTCCACCGTGCCGGCCGGGAACGGCTGGTTCGGCGCCGCAAAGAACGGGAACACGTCGCGAAAGAACACGTCGTTCGCAAAGACATTGTCGCCCTGCTGAACACGGTTGTTTACAAGCGTGACGATAGTATCGATGACGTCGTCGGCCGGCCGCCGGCCGTTCGGGAAGGCTGCCACTGGGTTGGTGCCACCGTCCTGCCCCATGTTCGGGATCGACGTGTCGAGGCGCAGCATATCTCCGTTTGTCACCGCGACCGATGCAAGGATGCCGATGCTCGTCTGGTCCGTGTGGAGCGCGGTCAGCGTGGCGACAATGTCCGTGGCGAACAAGCCCGCAGCATCCTGCTGCGGTGTGCTGCGGTTGTATTCGTCCTTTCGCGAGAAGGGAACGAACACCGTGTTGACGGCAGGAATGCCCATTCGGTCGACGCTCACAAAGCTGCCCTTGTTCTTGTTGTCGGCTGTCGCGGACCGAGTCGTCTTCTTCTGCCGCGCCGTAACGCCGTTCATCCCGATGATGTTGCCCGACGAGCCGCGCAGCATGTCAACCGGGACACTCAGAGCAACCATTACGACGTTGTAGCCAGCAAAGCTGTCACGGGCCCGGCTGAAAAAGGATGGGTCCGGCGTTCCCGCGATGCGCGATGCCCTGTACTTCAACTCCGCCGGGACGTCGAAGAAGAACGGATCATCGGTCAGTCCGGCAAAGAACGAGACGCCGCTCGTTGCATCCGTGGTGATGACCGGATCTGGCGCCGTAGTGGCCGTAGCCGATGAGAGTGTCGTGGGTGCGGTAAAGGTCCTCCCTCCAGGGAGCACGATGGTTGCGGTCTGCGGCGTTGTGCGTGCGGTTTGCTTGGAGAACGTAACCTGGATACTCGCGTCGAACCGCGCGTCGCCCGTGTTCTCGATGTTGAAAAGAAACGCGACGCTCGGATCGAAGTTGCCGAGATTCGCGTTCTCGGCGGGAACGATGAAGCCGTGGACATCCATGGCCATGATCGCCTTTGAGTTGTCGTTCGGGTCGAGGAAGAAGAACACGTCGGCGATGTCGGTGGCCTGGTCGCCGGACACAAGTGGCGCGTCCCCGTGGTCTGCGGCGTTACTCGATGGCGCCGTCGTCAGCATGAGTGAGACGGCAATCGCGGTGGCGATGGCGCCACCCGCAAAGACTTTACGTGCTTTCATTGCGTACCGCTCCTTGTGCTCCGATGAGGGTCATGGGTTGAAGGGATGCGCGTCCTTGAAGGCGGGCGCGCTATGAACTTTCGGCCAGAGACCCCTACTGGCGCGGTTGTCTGAACTCGTGGAAAGCCAAGAAACTCGGGAGCTCGTGCGAGACTCGACCAAGACTGAGCGCACACTACCACCGACAGCTCAGAGTTGAAAGGCGCGAACTGCCCTCGCACCACGCCGCCGGGCAGACAAAAAAAGACGCCGGGCCTTTCGACCCGGCGCCACCACCCGTTCTCAAGCCGTCTCAGTTGCGGGTGTTGTCGTCGACGACGCCCGTATTGAGTGGCTGGTGCGGCAGCCCGAAATACGGAAACGCAGAGGTGAATGGCACGTCGTTGCCACTAACGCTGTCGCCGAGCGTGTTCTGATTCGCTATGAAAAACAGGAGCGTGTCGATGACATCGTCCTGGAGTCGTCGACCATTCGGGAATCCACCGGTCGTATTCGTCACATCGAGACGCAACATGTCGCCGTTCGTAACCGCGACGCTTGCAAGGATGTTGATGTTCTCCTCGTTGGTTCCAAGCGCGGTCAGCGTCGCGACGATGTCGCCGGCAAACCTGCCCGCCGCGTCGTCGCTCGTCGATGCCGCGTTGAACTCGTTCTTGCGAGCAAACGGGATGATGACCGCATTGATCCCGGGAATTCCCGCACGGTCGATGTTGCGGTACTTGCTGCCACGGCCTGCGACCTCTCCGGTCTTCAGTACCTTTTGGGTCACTTGGCGCTGTGTCACCGAGTTCACACCCACGACATTTCCGGACAAGCCGAGCAGCGAGATCGGAATCCGGACGGCAATAGCCATGGTGTTGTAGCCGGCAAATGTGTCGCGTCCACGCGCGAGCGTTGATGGGTCCGGCGAGCCAGCGAGAACCGATGCCCGGAAGCGCGCGAAGCCCGGAATGTCGAAAAAGAACGGGTCGTCGACCTCACCCGCAAAGAAATCCGCGCCCGAGGCTGCATCGGTTGTCACGACAAAGGGCGGAGGCGTCGGTGCGACAGTCGGAACAGTCGTCGGTGCGGTGAACGTTCGACTGTTCGGAAGGCTGATGGTAGCAGTCTGCGGCGCGTTTGATGCCGCTCGTGGTGAGAAGGACACATCGATGAACTTGTCACTTCGTGGGTCTCCAGTAGTTTCGATCTCGAACCGGTATCGAATGTTGGGGGAGAACCCGACAAAGTTTACGGCTTCGCCAGGAACGATGAATCCCTGGACTGTCATCGCGATGACGACCTTGGTCGCGTCCGTCGGGTCGACGAATACGTAGGTGTCGGCAAGGTCTGCTGCGCGGTCTTCCGCAACAAGCGGCGAATCCGCGTGGTCGGCGGCTTCGGCGGGCAAAGGTACGATCGGAGCCCACGCCGCAAGCAAAATGGCAATGGCACCGAGCGCGAACCTTCGTCTGATGGTAGGCATTATTGACTCTCCTTTTCCTGCCCGACTATTGCTCGGCCGCGGGCGCCCATCGAAGGGCGCATCAGCGGCCAGAGTGTGTTCCTGAACATCAATGAGTACGGAATCAGGTGCGGATCAGATTCCGGGCAGCGGCGGCTTTTGAGCATCAGCTACCTGATTCCGGATGACGGCATCACGAGGACGCACCGACGTGTCCCAGCACAACAATCCCCGACACATAGGCGTACCAGAAACCGAACAAGAGGCTGAACAGGCCGGCCGCGATCTGGAGAACGTGGTGCATGCGCGAGAGGCGTCCCGAAGTGAGCGCAAACGGAACACCGACAAGTCCGGACATTGCGAGCATTCCTCCGATGGACCCAATGCCGAAGACGACGAGATACAGAAGCCCGAGCCCGGCGGACGAAATCTGTGTGAGCACGAGCAGCGTCAACGCTGCCGATCCGGCAAGACCGTGCATCGCGCCGACCAGCAGCGGTTTGAAACCGATACGCGAAACAGTGTGGCTATGCGCGGAGCCACGAATGTGACTCTCAGACTCGTCCTCGTGAAAGTGCACGTGGGCGTGCGCGCGACCATCGTGTTCGTGCTTGTGCACGTGCACGGCGCCGCGCCCGCGAATTCCACGGACCATGGCCATCGCTCCCAGGCCGATGATCATTACTGCAACACCGAACTCGAGCCAGCTCGCGACGGCCTCGGGGATCGCGATGCGAAGTGCGAGAACGACGGTACCGACAACTACGAGGGACGCCGTGTGCCCGACGCCCCACAATGCGCCGACGATCGCACCGTGCGTCAGCTTGCGATGCTCGCTGACGATCGTCGTGACGGCCACGATATGGTCGGCCTCCGTCGCGTGCTTCAGGCCGAACAGCAGCCCAAGGCCAAGGACGCCAAGCGCACCCATCCCCTGAAAGGACGGCGACTCGGCCTCGGCAAGAAACTGCGCCACAACCGCGCTCACGTCGATGCCTGCCTGCCCGAGCGCGCCGTAGCAGATCAACCCTCCGATGATGGCGATTGCAGCTGCGCTGGCGATCGGCACAACTCGAAAGAGTCGTGACACCGGTCCGAGTTGCTTGACCTTGCGCCCGGCATACACAAAAACGAATCCGATTGCTGTCAGTACGCCGGCAAGACCGACGCTGAACGCAACGACCAGAAGAAGTCCATACGCGACACGATGCAGTGAAATCGCCGCGAGAAGCACGACAAGAGCCGACGGGCACGGCAGCAGGCCGCCCGAGATGCCGAGCGCCACGAGGCTGCGGACTGTCACGGGCGAGCCGTCGGCACCTGGCGGCAGATGCGAATGCGCCGTTCCGCCGTGCGTGTGCATGTGGCCCTCGAGGTCGGAATGCGAATGGACGTTGACCTGGACGCCTGCGAGGCCTCGCAGCCGGGTGGCGAACATCGAGACTCCCATTGCCAGGACGATTGCGCCCGACACGACGCCGAGCACCGGATACAGTCGCTCGGGGACCACGTATTGCGATGCGAAAAGCGTCACCAGCCCGAGGGCAAACACGCCGGCCGTGTGCGTGATCGTCACCGTCAGCCCGAGGAGCACCGCGTGCCACGGCGTTCCGCGCGCACCGACCAGATACGCTCCGACGATGGTCTTGCCGTGGCCGGGCGACAATGCGTGAAATCCGCCGAGTCCCGCCGCGACGAGCAGGCCGATCAACGCGACCCACGGCGTGACGGTCGGCACCGCGATCAACTCGGCGAGCCGGTCGCGCGCGACGACAAGCGGCTGGCCGTCGCGCAGTGCCAGCGGCGTCGAACCCGACGGCGCCGCGCCGAGTGTGTACGAGAACTGGCCGGACACCTCGGCAAGCGGTGCAGCCAGGGCCCCGTCGGGATAGGCCCGCAATTCGTCCGAAGCCGAATTCCCGGTGATACTTGCGTCAAACACCGTCACGCCGCCGGCCGGAACCACGACAATCTCACGCCAGCCGAGTCGTTCGGCGAGGTACATGTTGTGAAACTGGACGCTGCGAACCGCCGCGGCGGCCGAATCCGTCGCGCCCTCATAGTCGCATTCGATCCTGAGCGTGTTGAGCCCTCCGGCTCCCGGAGCCGTCGACGCAACAGCGCCCACGACGTGGAGCGCAACGGGCTGTCCGTCGGACACGACCGACAACGCGGGGCCGACCATTGATGAAGTCCGCTTCGCGTACGCGTCGAGCTCGTCGCGGTCGAGCACGCCGTCGGCGTTGGCGTCGATCGCCGGAGTCTCCTGCAGCGTCGGAATCTCGGCCATGTCGACCACGTGATGCAACCGTACGACGCCGGGCCGGACCTCGATCCGCGTGAACTGGTTGATGGAGAAGTTTCCGAGCGGGTGCGCGGTGACGCTCGCCGCGAGAATCAGTGGAAGCAGCGCCGCGCCCATCAGCACGCTCAGGCGCATGCACAACCCGCCATTCATATGTCGTGAACGCTTTTCAGTCATATCGTTCGGAGACCGGACAGCCAACGGTTCGCATTGTTTGTTCGCTCGTTTCCTACGAGACAGTGGGGCGTTTTGGATCACGCTGCAGGTCTTCTCGCGGGGTTGACACCATCCTGCCGCCTTGCTATCTTCACCGTTCGTTCTTTGCAGGATTTTTTGAGCAGTATAGGCGCGTAGCTCAGGGGTAGAGCACTACCTTGACACGGTAGGGGTCTGCGGTTCAAATCCGCACGCGCCTACCATATCTCTATTTTGCGTCAGCTCCGAAAGATCCTCGCCGACGCACAGCCGCGGACATTGCCCTCTCAGGGGCGCGCGGGTGGCGGATGACGCGAGGGCGCTGGCGTGAGATCCGATCATTTGATTTGTTGGGGGCCGTTCGGGGCCCACACGGAACGCTACTTCAGGTTGGTCTGGTCGCGGGTTCTCGCACGGTTCGTGCGGGCCTCGCGGCGCGAGCGTTCATTCGGTTGAAGCCATGGAAGACGTACAAAACGGGTTGCAGACGGCCGTCGAACGCTTGAAGGCGTTCGATTCGAAACTGGCCAAACGTGCGCTCGCCGCAAAGGTGAACGGACGGCTTGTCGACCTGTCGGCGCCCATCGCCGAGGGTGACGCGGTCGAGGCCATCACGACGGACTCCGAGGAGGCCCTCGAGATCTATCGTCACTCGACGGCGCACCTGCTTGCGGCCGCGGTGCTCGACCTGTTTCCCGGCACGAAGCTCGGCGTCGGACCCGCGTTGATCGAGGATCCCAACTACGGCTTCTACTATGACTTCCTGCCCGAGCGGCCGTTCACGCCCGAGGATCTCGAGAAGATCGAAAAACGGATGCGCGACCTCGTGAAGCGCAACATCCGTTTCGAGCGCGTCGAGATGCCCAAGGCCGAAATGCTGAGGATCTTCCGCGACGAGGTGAACGACGCGCTCAAGTGCGAGCTGATCGACGAGAAGGGCGGCGACGTCGTGTCGGCCTACAAGCTCGGCGATCAGTTCATCGACTTCTGCCTCGGCCCGCATCTTCCGGCAACGTCCAAGATCAAGGCGTTCAAGCTGCTCACGCTCGCGGGCGCTTACTGGCGCGGCGACGAGCACCGCGAGCAGATGCAGCGGATCTACGGCATCAGCTTCTTTGAGCAGGAGGACCTGGACCGGTTCCTGAAGCAGCGTGAGGAAGCGCGCAAGCGCGACCACCGCAAGCTCGGACCGGAGCTCGGGCTGTTTGCGTTCTCCGAGAAGGTCGGTCCGAATCTCGTGCTCTGGCTTCCAAACGGCGCGTTCGTGCGCCGACAGATGGAGAACTACCTGCACGAACTGCAGGACGAGGCGGGCTACAAGCTGGTCTACACGCCGCACATCGGGTCGTCCGCGCTGTGGGAGACGTCCGGCCACACCAAGCACTACCGCTCGGACATGTTCCCCGAGATGACGGCTGAGGACGGCGCCGTCTACCAGCTCAAACCGATGAACTGCCCGTTCCACATCGAGGTGTATCGAACGGCTCAGCGGTCGTATCGTGACCTGCCGCTCAGGATTGCCGAGATGGGCACGGTGTATCGCTATGAGCGTTCCGGAGTTCAGCACGGGTTGTTGCGCGTACGCGGCTTCACGCAGGACGACGCGCACCTGTTCTGCCGACCCGACCAGATCGAGGACGAGATCGAGGGCGCGTGGAGGCTTGCGAGCACGATTCTGTCGACGTACGGATTCGAGGACGTGCGCGTCGAGCTGTCGGTGCGCGATCCCGAGAACATCGACAAGTACCTGGGCGACCCGGCGGTGTGGGACATCGCCGAGGCGTCGCTTGCGTCGGCGCTCGACAAGAGCGGCGTCGTGTACAAGCGGATGGAAGGCGAGGCTGCGTTCTACGGGCCAAAGATCGACCTGAAGGTGGTCGACGCCATCGGCCGTCTGTGGCAGCTGAGCACGATCCAGCTCGACTTCAACCTGCCCAAGCGATTCGACCTCGAGTACATCGGCGAGGACAACCGCGCGCACCAGCCCGTGATGATCCATCGCGCGCTGTCGGGATCGCTCGAGCGATTCATGGGCGTGCTGATCGAGCACTTTGCCGGCCATTTCCCGGTCTGGCTGTGTGCGGTTCAGGTCAAGGTGCTGCCGATTGCCGATCGGCACAACGAGTATGCGTCGGCGGTCGCCGCTACGTTGAAGGCGGCGGGGCTCCGCGTCGAGGCGGACCTGCGCAGCGAGACGGTGAAGTCCAAGATCCGCGACGCGCAGATGCAGAAGATTCCGTTCATGCTCGTGGTCGGCGACCGCGAGGTGGAAGAACAGACGGTCGCGGTGCGCGACCGGAAACACGGCGACGTCGGTTCGATGTCGGTTGGAGATTTTTCTGCGCGTGCCCTCGAGCTCGCGCGAACGCGCTCGCGTGAGGGCATCTCGCGCGAGGCGGAGACATCCGGAGGGCAGCCGGGGTAACCCGGTCCCAGATACAGGCTCGCGGCCGGTGCTCGAAAGACGACGGCCGCTTGACCAGGAGGTGAGGTTATTAGCGGATTTGGTCGTCGAGGCCGTCGACCCATGCGTCCCGAAAGGGCGCCGCGGGTCAATATCAATCAGCGAATTCGAGCCCTGAAGGTTCGCGTCATCGATGAGGATGGCGGACAGCTTGGCGTCATGACGCCGCTCGAGGGCACGCAGCTCGCGAAAGAACGGGGTCTGGATCTCGTCGAAGTTGCGCCCATGGCCGACCCGCCCGTCTGCCGGATCATCGATTTCGGAAAGTGGCAGTACGAGCAGAAGAAGAAGGCCAACGAGGCGAAGAAGAAGCAGACGACGATCTCGGTCAAGGAGATCAAGTTCCGACCCGGGACGGACGAGCACGATTACGATTTCAAGAAAAATCATGCATTGCGGATCCTCAAGGACGGCGACAAGGTCAAGGCGACCGTCCATTTCCGCGGGCGCGAGGTGACGCACAAGGAGCTTGGGCTCCAGTTGCTCATGCGGCTCGTCGAGGAGCTCATCAATGATGGACAGATGGAGGTCGAGCCGAAGATGGAGGGCATGAACATGTTCACCATCATTGCTCCGCGAAAAGCCGGCGGGCCAAAGCCCAAGCCGCAGCAGTCAGCACCGCAGTCATAGGACTGTTCGATTAAGGAGTAGCACTCATGCCAAAACTCAAGACGCATAAAGGCGCAGCCAAGCGGTTCCGTACGACGGCAACCGGCAAGGTCAAACGCGGCCATTCGCACGCGCGCCACATCCTTACCAAGAAGGACACCAAGCGAAAGCGCAGACTCGACAAGGATGTGATCCTCTCGCCGAATGACGAGGGGCTTGTGAAGCGAATGCTCCCCTACGGCCGGCCTTAGGCTGGATACGACGGGATGGGAAGGCGCCCGCGTAGGGCCAGTCAGAAGGAGAGAACCGTATGCCAAGAGTTAAAAGAGGAAACCACAGAACACAGCGCCGCAAGAAGATTCTTGAGTTGGCAAAGGGCTACAGGGCAAACAAGTCCAAGCTCTATCGCCACGCCAAAGAGTCGGTCGAGCGCGGCCTCAATTTCGCGTACACGGGGCGCAAGCTCAAGAAGCGCGACTTCCGGTCGCTCTGGATCGTGCGCATCGGCGCAGCGTCGCGCAACAACGGCCTCAGCTACAGCCAGTTCATGCACGGTCTGAAGCTTGCCGGGATCGAGCTCGATCGCAAGGCCCTCGCGGACCTTGCCGTTCACGAGCCCGCGTCGTTCGCCGCGCTTGCCGTCTCTGCAAAGCAGGCGATCAGCGCAAGCGCACCAGCCTAGGAACCAGCCGCAGGCAGGCGCGGACGTGCCCGAACGGGCGCCCGTCCGCACCTGTCTGCGGCACGTTTCTTTCATGACGACGAATTTCGACGAGTACCGCGCACAGTTCGCCGGCGAAGCGTCCGCGATCGATACGCGCGACGCGCTCAAGGCGTTGCGCGATCGCTGGCTCGGCCGCAAGGCCGGACTCGTGACCGAAATTCGCAAGCGGATGGGCTCGATTCCGGCCGACGAGCGCGCGGCGTTCGGACAGCAGTTCAACGACTTGCAGTCGCACGTCGAATCCGAGCTCGAGCGCATCGAGGCTGACATCGTCGCGCGCGAGCGCGACGCCGCCATCGTGCGCGATACCGTGGACGTCACGATCCCCGGACGCCGACCGCGCCGCGGCCACCTGCATCCGGTCACGATCCTGCGACAGAAGATCGAGGACATCTTCGTCCGGATGGGCTACTCGGTCGAAGACGGCCCCGAGCTCGAGACGACGTTCTACAACTTTGACGCCCTGAACATTCCCGAGGGCCACCCCGCGCGCGAGAGCCAGGACACGCTGTACGTGAGCGACGATCTCGCGCTGCGTTCCCAGACGTCGAACGTTCAGATCCACGCGATGCAGCGGCGCAAACCACCGCTTCGCGTGATCGCACCGGGCCGCGTGTTCCGGCGCGACACGCCTGACGCGACACACAATCCGATGTTCTTCCAGGTCGAGGGACTGAACGTCGACGAGGGAATCTCGCTTGCCGACCTTCGCGGCACGTGCGAAGAGTTCGTGCACCAGCTGTTTGGCGGCGAGGCGAAGGTGCGCTTCCGGGCGAGCTATTTTCCGTTTGTTGAGCCGGGCTGCGAGTTCGACTACGCGTGCTTCGTCTGTCACGGCACGGGCTGCCGCGTCTGCAAGGGCTCCGGCTGGATCGAGATGGGCGGCGCGGGGATGGTCCACCCGAACGTGCTTCGCACGGTCGGGATCGACCCCGAGCGCTACTCCGGCTTCGCGTTCGGATTCGGCATCGACCGCCTTGCAGCCCGGTTGTTCGACCTCGACGACATCCGGCTTCTGTACACGAACGACGTCAGGTTTCTCGAACAGTTCTAGGCGACATTGTCCCGGTCGGATGCCGCGGCTGGCCTCCATCCGGGAACGACCCTTCGACATCCAGACACAGACCCGCAGGTTCAATGCAGATCAGCTACAACTGGCTCAAGGAGATGGTTCCGGGCGCGCCCGACGCGCGCACGTGCGCTGAACGCCTCACGCTCGCCGGTCTCGCCGTCGACACCATCGAGGAGGTCGGCGGAGACTCGCTCTTCGAGTTCGATATCACGTCGAACCGGCCGGATGCGTTGTCGCATCTCGGCATCGCGCGCGAGCTTGCCGCGCTGACGGGCACGGAGCTGTCGCTGCCGGCGCCTGAGTTCGCCGAAGGGCCCGTCGCCGCCATGGATCTCGCGTCGGTCGAAATTGTCGACGAAGACCTGTGCCCGCGATACACGTCGCGGATCGTTCGCGGCGTGACGGTCGGTCCGTCGCCTGATTGGATGGTCGCGCGCCTCGAGGCGCTCGGGCAGCGCTCGATCAACAACGTTGCCGACGTGACGAACTACGTACTGCTCGAGCAGGGACATCCGTTGCATGCGTTCGACTATGACACGCTGGCCGGCCACAAGATCGTGGTGCGACGCGCGCGTGCGGGCGAGCGCATCGTTACGCTCGAGAAGCTCGTAGGCGGTGGCGACGAGTACCGCGAGCGCGAGCTCGGGACCGAGATGCTCGTGATCGCCGATGCCGAGAAACCAGTCGCGATCGCCGGAATCAAGGGCGGACGAGGCACGGGCATCTCCGAGTCCACGACGAACGTGCTGCTCGAGGCGGCATATTTCCAGCCTGCGAGCGTCCGTCGCACCGCGCGCGCTCTGAAGCTCGACACCGACGCGTCGCACCGTTTCGAGCGCGGCGCCGATTTTGATGCGACCGTGAGGGCGATCGATCGTGCCGCGGAGCTCATCGTGGCGCTCGCCGGCGGTGAGATCGCCGCCGGGGCGATCGACGCCTATCCGATGCCCATCGTCAGAACGCCCGTCCCGCTGCGACGATCGAAGGTCGAGACGCTGCTTGGGATCGAAGTGCCGTTCGAACGAATGATCGCCGCGTTGCGTTCGCTCGGGTTTTCGGTCGAGCCGCTTCGCGACACCGAGGAGCTTCTTGCGGTCGCCCCAAGCTATCGTGTCGACGTGTCGCTCGAGGAAGACCTCGTCGAGGAGGTCGCGCGCGCGGTCGGCTATTCGCTGATTCCGTCGTCGCTGCCGTCGTGGGGCGGGGCAGGGAGCCTTCTCGAGCACGAAGCGCAACGCCAGTCGGTTCGTGCGACGCTGACGGGCCTCGGGTATGACGAGGCGATCTCGCTCTCGTTCGTCGAGCGCGATCTCGATGACGAGTTCGGTTCGAACGAGCTCGGTTCGTCCGGAGTCGCGGGGATCGACGTACGCAACCCCGTGCTTGACCACAAACCGCGCATGCGGTCATCGCTGCTGACGGGCGTCGTCGAGGCGTTCGAGACGAACTTCAAGCAGGGGACGCGAAACATCAGGCTGTTCGAGATCGGGAAGCGGTTTCTGCCTGGCGTCGACGCGGCTTCCGCGCCGGTCGAGCGCGAGACGCTCGCGATCCTTCTGAGCGGAGCGATCGACGATCACGACTACCGTGGCCGTCGCGAATCGGACTTCTATGACCTGAAGGGAGCCGTCGAAACCGTGCTCGACGGCCTCAGGGTGCCTGGCTTTACATTCGATCGCGCGCGCGTAGAATACCTCCATCCCGGGCAGACCGCCGTGGTGATCCAGGACGGTGATGTGCTCGGCGTGCTCGGTCGTGTGGGACCCGAGCTTGCGGCGCGCCGTAAGTTCAAGCAACCGGTTTTCATTGCAGAACTCGCTCTCGATCGATTGCTCCAGATCGAGCCGGCACCTGTCGCGTACAGGCGCCTGCCCCGGTTCCCGAGCGTCGTTCGCGACGTGTCGATCGTCGTTCCACGGGCCATTGCGCTCGAGGACATTCTGACCGCGGTACGGTCGCTTGGCGTGACGCACTTGGTCGATGTCTGGCTCTATGACATCTTTGCTGGCGGACAGCTCGCGGAGGACCAGCACTCGGTCACATTGCGCGCGACATTTCGAAGCTCAGAACGCACCTTGACCGATGCGGAGGTCGCAGCGTCGCATGCACTGATCGTGGATGAACTCGGTCGAAGATTTGGCGCAACGCTCCGCTGAACGGTCGGCGGCACTCGCGGAGATAACAGGGGGACTTTGGCGTGACGGGAATATCTGGGCTGGAAAAGTTCTCACATCTCGAGGACAAGATCTATCGCACGATCGAGCACTGCAAGACGCTCAAGTCCGAGAAGGAGCGGCTCGAGGCCGACATGTCCCAGATGCGCCGCGAAGTGAGTTCGCTCAACGAAGAGAAGGAGCGGCTCGAGTCTCAGCTCGAGCGGCTCTACTCCGAACGGGACGCGATCAAACTGAAGGTCGAGGCCATGCTCGACGCAATAGCGGTTCTCGAAAACGAGGTCGAGGCGGTCCGCAAGTAACCGCATTGACGGGGGTGACGTGAATGGCTGACGGCGACCGCGGTAACCGCAGCGTCCGGGTGGACATCTACGGGCAGAGCTACACCATTCGCACCGAGGATTCGGGCGATCACATCCTCGCCCTTGCCGATATCGTGGACCAGCGGATGAAGGAGATCGCGCGCGGCACGAGCACGGTAGACTCGCTCAAGGTGGCGATTCTCGCGGCCCTGCACATCGCCGAGGAGCTCCATCAGTCGCGGCAGCAGCTCGCCGACTACGACCGGAACCTCGCCGATCGCAGCACGCGGTGCGCCAACGAGCTCGACAGGTTTCTGCGCCGTTACGTGCTCGACGACGCCGGCTGACGCCGTCCAGTCGCGTCGCCGGTCGAACCGGTTTCGTCGGTGGACGCTTCGACAAACTCGGTTCGCACGCGGAACGCGCGCTCGAAGAGCCCTGCCTTGCGTCTTGCGTCCCACAGTTCGAGGTGACAGTCGCTCTCGGACGACACGTGGAACCGGACACGCGAGTTCCGCTGCTGAACGTCCACGGTGCGCACCGTCGCCCGGCTGCTGCGGTCGAGCGCATCCGCAACGGTCAGGATTGCGGTCAACCGTCGCACCATGCGGCGGTCGTCCGGCCGCAGACGCGCGTAGCCCTCGTCCTTCTTCTTTGGACCGCGCCCGCCGTGATACCGGACGACATTGCCGACGATCGCCAGTTCGCGCGCCGAAAAGCCGACAAGCTCGCTGTTGAGGATCAGGTACTGTGCGTGCCGGTTGTGGAATGCGTGCGAGATCGTGTAGCCGATGTCGTGCAGCACCGCCGCGACCTCCAGGAGCTCGCGCTCGTTGCGTCCATAGCCGTGCAGCTGTCTCGTCTGATCAAAAATGGACTTGGCGAGTCGTGTCGTCTGCATCGCGTGGCTGGCGTCGTATTCACATCTCTTTGCGAGCGCGAGAATCGAACGGCGGCGAATCTCCCCCATCTCGAGCGGGCTTCCAGCGGTATCGCGCGACGACACGACCTGCGGGTGCGTTCGCTCGAGGAAGTCGACGAGGATTCCTTCGCGAAGTGCCCAGTCGCATGTCACCGCCCGTTCTATGCCGAGCTCCGAATAGATCGTGTCGAGCAGGAGCGCCCCGGCCACGATGATGTCGGCCCGCTCGGGCGGGAGACCCGGCATGCGGCGCCGCTCCTTTACGGGCATCCGCGTGATCTGCTTGGTGATCCGTCGGAGGCAGTCAGCCGTCAATTCGATGCCCTGTGTGTCCTCGGGAGGGAGCGGTTCCGTCGTTCCCGGCGCGCGTTCGCTCTCGTAACCCATCTGCGCAAGCGTCAATGCGGTACCCGAGGTCAGGATGACGCGCTCGAATCCAACCTCCTCGATCTCGCGCCGCGTCCGCGCAAGCGTCCCGATGATGTATCCGCGAAGTCGTTCGCGATCCCGCTGCGACAACGGATCGTCGTGAACGAATCCGTCCGTCAGTCGGACCGAGCCGAGCCGGTTCGACACGAGATAACGCGTCTCGCCTCGCTCGAGGACCCAGAACTCCGTGGATCCTCCGCCGATGTCGATTCCGAGGGTTGGTACGTCGCCCAGATCGCGAACCGAGCTGACGGATCGCGAGATAAGGCGAGCCTCTTCGATGCCGGACAGGATGTCGACCTCGATTCCGGTGCGGCGCTTCACGCGCCGGACGAACTTGTCGCCGTTGTCGGCCTCGCGGACGGCGCTCGTCGCCGTGGCGATGATTCGCTCGCAGCCATGGGCGCGCGCGAGGTCGGCGTACCGGGCGAGTGCGGCCAGGGCGCGTTCGACCGCGTCCGGGGCGAGATGGCCGACCGTCAGGCCGTGCGACCCGAGCCGCACCATCTCGCGTTCACGATCGATCGGTCGGAAATGACCGTCCTGGTCGACCTCGACAATCAGCAGATGAATGGAGTTCGACCCGATGTCGATCGTCGCCAACTTCACGCCCGAATTATAGTGATTCGGGTTTGGCGGCGCGAACTATTGCTGAGGTACCGAGGCGGGGTTGGTGCGGGCGAAATCGTCGAGGAAGTTGAGCTTTGCGCGAAGCGCGTCGTGCAGCAGGTCGCGCGACTGGGCCGTCCCGTCAGCCGCGAACGCGCGGTCGCGCTCAGCGATTCTCGCATCGAGATCGGCCAGCGTCCGGGCGAAACTCGAACGGAGCTCCTGGGACACGTGCTGATGTCTGAGCTCGACTTCGTGCTGCATCGCATCGACCGTCGAGCGGAAGCGGGCCAGTTCCTCGTTCGCCGGATTCGATGAAAGAGTCACCGGCTGGACACCGTCGCCCGTTGCGAATGAATTCCAGTTCACGTCGACGTTCGGCAGGCTACCCGGCGACGCAACCTTGATCGTCCAGAGCGTACCGCCGGCGACGACGACGAGTGCGGCAGCAGCGGCAAGCTGCCGCGCGGACACGCTCAGATCGAACCGCCGGGCACCGAGTCGGTCCCACCACGACATCGGCCCCGCCACCACCGTTCCCCCGCTCGAAATCTGCCGCTCGATGCCCGTCCACACCTCGGTGGACGGCGTATGCAGCGGGAGGGACGAACTTGCGTCGATGATGCGCACGAGGTCTTCGCGCAGGACCGCACACGAACTGCACGACGCGAGGTGCGTGTCGACTTCGCGCCGCATTCGATCAGAGAGATCGTT
>JBGAKX010000224.1:0-4636 GCA_044224215.1 Blastocatellia bacterium | reverse complement strand
CTGTACGTCGTGCAGAACAAAGATCTTTCGGTACCCCGGGGGGAGCTTTGCGATCGCGACGTCGAGCGCGATCTGGTCCACGATCGGCATTGCCTGGGGGTTGTCGGTGTCCGGATCGACCTGGTCAGGCATCTCGCCGTCGTCGGTCCCGATCTCGGACCGGACGCGCCGCTTCCGGAAGTGCATCAGCACGTGATTCACGGTGAGGCGATGGAGCCACGTCGTGAACTGCGAATCGCCGCGAAACGACGTCAGCTTGCGGTGGAGCTGCAGGAAGACCTCCTGCGTCAGATCTTCGGCCTCCGCAACATTTCCCGTCATCCGGAGGCAGATGGAATACACACGTCGGTAGTGCTTGGTGTACAGCTCGTCAAACCCGCTCATGTCCTGTACGTCGAGCGCCTTGAGGACACCGGCGTTGTTCTTGATCGCAAATGCGTTTGTGGCCATGGCCTACCGCCTCCAGATGTCGAATGCTGCGCCGCCCGTCGCTTCTGCAATGGACGTGCCACGATGATCCGAAGTGCGTAAGCCTATTTTTTTGTAGGAGTTGAATCGAGGTCGGCAAGGCAGAGCGCAGACGCGCCACAACCGCTTTTGGAGCGACTCTATACGATTTGGTGCAGAGACGGCGCGAACCCCGCGACGCGAGTCACGGGGTTCGGCTGGTAGGTCGCGGGGATGCTAGAAGCGGACGACGGTGTCGGGGCCGCCTTCGATGTGCACCGTGTCGACAAAGCGCACGGTGTGCGTCTCGGTCGTCATGATGAGCGCCTGCGTCCGGATGCCGGTGCCAAAGAACCGCACGCCCTTGAGAATCGTGCCGTCCGTAACTCCGGCCGCCGCAAAGATGATTCGTTTGCCAGGCGCGAGGTCGTCGGTGTCGTAGACCTTGTCGGGGTCCTTGATGCCCATCGAGATCATCCGGTCCCTGGCGTCTGCCGGCACGCGGCTGGCGTCGTCCGTGTCCTCGAGCTGCCCCTTGAGCACGAACCGCGACAGGATCTCGCCGTTCAGGCATTTCATCGCGGCTGCCGTGATCACGCCCTCCGGGGCGCCGCCTATTCCCATCACCGCGTGGACGCCGGATCCGGCGACGGCGGCAGAGATGCCGGCGGACAGGTCGCCGTCGCTGATCAGCTTGATCCGGGCGCCTGCCTCGCGAATGTCCGCAATGAGCTTGGCGTGACGAGGTCGCTCCAGAACCATCACGACGAGGTCGTCCACGTCGCGGTGCAAACGGCGCGCGATGGCTTTCAGGTTGTCCTTGACCGGCGCGTCGATGTCGACGCAGCCCTTTGCCGCCGGCCCGACCACGATCTTGTCCATGTAGACGTCGGGCGCGTGGATCAGACCGTTCAACTCCGCTGCCGCGAGCACCGCGATCGCATTCGGCGAGCCCGTCGCGCAGAGGTTCGTGCCCTCGAGGGGGTCGACGGCGATGTCGACCTCGTAGGCGTTCATCTCGGGGTCCTTCCAGCCCTGGCCGACGTTCTCGCCGATGTAGAGCATCGGCGCCTCGTCGCGCTCGCCTTCGCCGATGACGATGGTGCCGCGCATCGGAACGGTGTCCATGATGGCGCGCATCGCCTCGACTGCGACGTGGTCCGAGTGCTTGCGCTTGCCCTGGCCCATCGTGCGCGCAGACTCGATCGCCGCGCCCTCGACGACGCGCAGAAAGTCGAGCGCGAGGTCGTGCTCCATCTCTCGTTCGTATGCCATCTGGATCTCCTCGTAGGAAGGTGTGCGGCAGTATACGGAAACGACGTGCGTGAATCCACGCGGCGAGCGAGCGAAGCTCGCCGGCCATCGCAGCCAGCGCTACAGGTCCGCGATCGCGCGTCTGGCGGCTTCGATCGCCTCGTCGACCGTCGTCACCGTGCCGTCGAGCTGCAGCTCGTAGACGGCCTTTGTGACGAGCCCGACGGCGGGCCCCGGCCGCAGCCCGAGGTCGAGCACGTGCCGCCCGAGCAGCAGCGGCGGTGGTGCTCCGTGCTCGAGCTCGAGCTCGCGAATGCGCGCCCAGAACCACTCCTGCGCGTTCGCGTTGCGCGCGGCGCCCGTTCGCCCGAGTGCATCCGCTCGCGCGACGATGTACAGCAACCGGCAGTCGACGCGCCGCGCCAACCGGCGGAACGCGCCATCCGTGACACGGTCGCGATCGTGATGGAGTTGCGACGGGACGAGGTGCTCGGCGACGAGCGCGAGCACCTGGTGCCGCGCGTCATAGCCGTCGATCGTATGGATGTTGAGCGCGTCGAGCACGCGCGCGGTCGGCTCGAGACCCGCGCGGTCGTGGCCGAGCGAGCGGATCCGTCCGTCGACGAGTCGCGTCGTAGCGGGTTTGCCGAGATCGTGGCAGAGCGCCGCAAGCATCACGGTCGTTCGACCGGCGCGGTCGAGCTTGTCGACGACCAGGCGTGCTTCGTCGACGACGAGCCTGGTATGCGTCCAGACGTCGCCCTCGGGGTGCCAGTCGGGCTCCTGTGGGCATCCTTCGAGTGCCTCGAGCTCGGGGAAGAGTCGTGTCAGAACGCCAAAGCTGCGCAGCGTTTCGAGCCCGATCGACGGCTGACGCGCGACGAGCAGCAGCTTCTCCATCTCACCCCAGACACGTTCGGCGGGAAGGTCGTCGAGGGGGATCCGGCGGCACAGCGCCTCGGTCGCGGGCTCGACCGAAAGACCATAGCGCGCAACGAGTTGCGCGCCCCTCAGGACCCGCAGTGAATCGTCGCCGAACGTGCTCGAATCGACCGCGCGCAGGATTCGCCGCTCGATGTCGGCACGGCCGTCGACCGGATCGAGATACGTGTCCGTCAACGGGTCGTACAGGATCGCGTTGATCGAGAAGTCTCGGCGCCGGGCGGCCTCCTCCATCTTCATGTGTGGATCGCCGACGACGTCAAAACCACGGTGGCCCCGGCCCGACTTCGATTCGCGTCGCGGCAGCGATACGTCGATCTCGAACCGCATTCCGTCGGCGTCCGTCGTGAACAGCTTGTAGACGGTGAAGCTCTCGCCCACCGTTCCGACGCGGCCGAGCGTGCGCAGCGTGCGTCGGAGGACGTCCGCTTCGAGGCCGTACACCTCCATGTCGACGTCCTTCGAGGCGAGGCCGAGCAGACGGTCTCGCACCCAGCCGCCAACCACAAAGGCGCGGCCGCCCTCGCGGGCCACCGATTCGCACACTTTCCGGACGAGATCCATGCGCCGCAACTATAACGCAGACAACAGGTGCGGCGAATCTCGTGAAATCGGTCCGCGTGGTATACTCTCGCCCCATGCGTCACCAGCGCGAGGCGGGATTCACGTTGCTCGAGGCTTTGATCGCCGCGCTGATCCTGCTTGTGGCGATCGTCTTTGTCGCTCAGTTGTTCGTCACGGCAATGCAGCAGAATCGGACGTCGCGCGAGAGCACGCACGCGACCGCGATCGCCCAGTCAAAGCTCGAAGAGATCAATGCGATGCCGCTCGAAAAGCTGGTGTACGGCGGCGACCTCGGCGAGAAGCAGGGCGCCGGCGATAAGCCCGGGACGCCCGGCTACTTTGACTTTCTGGTGGTCGACGACGTTGATTCGGACAAGATCGGCGTCGTGAACGACCGGTCCAAGGCGAACTACGCGCGATTCTGGAAGATCGAGCCCGATCCCGGCGGATGGGAGGGGATGTACCGGATCACGGTGCGCGTGGTCTCGCTGCAGCCCGGGACGACCACGTCGCGAGAAGAAGTGACATTGTCGACCATTCGAGCTCAGTTCTAACGCAGATCCTTCAGAAGAGTATTAAAATCAACAACATGGCAAGTACGAAACCCGAGACGAATCGCCCGTCGGACGAACGCGCAGCCCAGATCGAGCAGTTGAATGCACGCGCGGAGGCCGCACGCGCGGGTGGCGGCGAGGCCCGTATCGCCAAACAGCACGAGGCCGGCAAGATGACCGCCCGCGAGCGGATCGACTTCCTGCTCGACGATGGCACCTTTCAGGAATTCGACCCGTTCAAGAAGCACCGATGCCGCGACTTCGACATGGACACCCAGCAGTTCCCGGGCGACGGCGTCGTTGCCGGACACGGGCTCGTCGACGGCCGCCGGGTCTTCGTCTTTGCACAGGACTTCACGGTCTTTGGAGGATCGCTGTCGGAGACGAACGCCGAGAAGATCTGCAAGGTGATGGATCTCGCCATGAAGGTCGGAGCACCGGTCGTGGGTCTGAACGACTCCGGCGGCGCGCGAATCCAGGAAGGCGTCGCGAGTCTCGGCGGGTACGCCGAAATATTCCTCAGAAACACGCTCGCGTCGGGCGTCGTACCTCAGATCTCGGCCATTATGGGGCCGTGCGCGGGCGGGGCGGTCTATTCGCCTGCGATCACCGACTTCAACGTCATGGTCAAGCGGTCGAGCTATATGTTCATCACCGGCCCGGACGTCATCAAGACGGTGACTCACGAAGACGTCACCAAGGAGGATCTCGGCGGAGCGATGACGCACAACGCGATTTCGGGTGTCGCGCATTTCGCCGTCGAATCCGACGAAGACTGTCTGCTGACGATCCGCGAGATGCTGTCCTACATGCCGTCGAACAACCTCGACGATCCGCCGCGAACGGTGTCGTCGGATCCGGCGAGCCGGGCCGAC
>JBGAKX010000223.1:0-4702 GCA_044224215.1 Blastocatellia bacterium | reverse complement strand
GAAATCGATCTGCCGCTGCAGGTGCGTGTATAAGTACGTCGCGCCAAACCGCGTCGTGTCGTTGAACGCCGTCTGTTCGATGCCTCCGTCGACGGTGAGCGACAGCTCGGGACTGAGCGTCGGATCGCCGACCCTCACCAGTCCGCTCGCGACGAGCGACGAGTCCGCGACGTTCGAGAACCGCTCGTAGAGCGACGGCGCGCGGAAGCTGCTGCCAAGGTGCGCCCAGATTCTCGTACCCGCAGTCGGAAACGTGTACGCGATCGACCCGTCGCCGGTCACCGCGCTCTTCTCGTTGATCCCCTGCAAGGACGCCGGGATCGACTGAATGCGCGCGTTGTCGGGCCGCACGAGGTTTGCGGTGCCAAACAGCGCCTCGGTGTCGCTGACGTGGAACCCCTGCCACCGCGCGCCGAGCCCGATCTGCAGCCGGCCATCGACCAGGCTGATCTGGTCGTTGCCATAGACCGCATACGTCCACTGCTTGTCGCGCGACGCGTCGTTGATGCCGTCAAAGTCAAAGTCGAACCCGAACCCGTTGAACGCCTGGCGCGACGATCCGAACGGTCCGGGGAAGTACTGGAAGTAGGTTTCGCGCTCCGCTTCGTATCCGGCGGTCAACACGTTGTGACTGCCGAGCAGGAATCGCGTTCGCGCGTCGAACGTCTGGACCGTTCCCTCGAATTCGAGGTTGCCGAGCCCGCTGACATCGGGCTGCCCGTCGCCGTCATAGTCGAACGTGAACGGCGCAACCTCCGCGTAGAATGCCGGGTCGGACGCGGGTCCCGACGTCAGTTCGCGCCGCGTCGTGTTTCCGCTGTAGCCGACGGAATAACTCCAGAACGAGTTGACCGTGTGCTCGAGCCGGACCGAGCCCAGGAACAGTCGCCCGTCGCGCACGTCGTCCGGGTCGTTGGGCGCGTCGGCGAACACGACCGGCGCCGGTGGAAACACCGACCCGCCGTTCACGCCGCGGAAGTACGGATTTCCGTTCAGGTCCAGCCGCGAATCGTTGAACAGCAGGTTTCCCGAGAGCTGCATCCGGTCCGTCAGCCGGTACGAGACGCGTCCGGCGAGCGACGTCGCGCGGTACTCGTCGTCGCCGTCGACGCCGTTTGCGACGTTCAGCTGATCGACGCCAAAGCTGTAGCCGAGCGTTTCGGTGCCGCCCGACCCCGCGAACTGGCCGTGGAACGTGCCCAGCGAGCCGCCTTCGAGAAGACCCGTGAAGTGCGGAGCGCCCGCGCCCTGCACCGGGATCAGGTTGATCACGCCGCCGACCGCGTTCGATCCGTACAATGTCGAACCCGCGCCGCGGACGATCTCTACACGCTGCACGCCCGTCATCAGCAGGTCTTCGTAGAACGTTCCGAGCGAGCCGTAGAGGTCCGACGCGTCGCGCACGCGCACGTCATCGATCAGGACCGACGTGTCCTGCGACCGCAATCCGCGGAACCGGATGGTCGTGAGGCTGCCGGGGCCGCCCTGTCGCTGAATCCGAAGCCCGGCCACGGTCGTGAGCGCCTCGGGAACCTCGGTGTTCTGTCGCGCGGTCGCTTCGTCGCTCGAGACCACGTCGAGCGATTTTGCGACCTGGTCGCGCGCCTGCGGCGACCCCGCGGCGGTGACCGTCACCTGCTCTGACACCGCTGCGACCTTCAGCGCAACGTCGAGCGTTAGGCCCTGGTCCGCCCCGATCCGCACACCCTGGTGCGTGTCGGTGCTGAAGCCGAGCGCCACCGTCTCGACGAGGTAGGTCCCTTCCGGGATTCCCGCGATGTCGTACTGCCCGTCGCGATCGGTCGTCGCGACGACCTCGGTGCCCGCCGCCGACGCGATGCGAACGCGCGCGCCAACGACCGCGGCGCCTGCCGGATCGGTCACCTTTCCAGATAGATGCGAGCCTTTCGCCGCAAATGCCGCCGGGGCGATCATCGTCGCCATCGCAAGCGCGCATACAAGTCTCGTAAGTCTCTTCACAGTTCCCTCCAAGGTATTGTCATCAAAGTCTTTCTTCGCTCGGCGCCGCTTCCTGCGGCGCGACGAGCGTCACGCGGGGCGCGCCGGTCACCGGGTGCGCGTCGACGAGCACGGGCGTCTCGAAGACGGCTTCCAGCCGGTCCGGCGTCAGCACGTCGCGCGGGGCGCCAATTCCCATGGTCTCGCCGCCCTTGAGCAGCAGGACGCTGTCGGCGAATTCGGCGGCGAGGTTCAGATCGTGGGTCACGACGGCGACCGCGATTTGGCAGCCGTGCGCGAGGCTCCGGACGAGCGCGAGCATCCGCACCTGGTGCGAGATGTCGAGATTCGCGGTCGGCTCGTCGAGCAGGAGTGCACGGGGCTGCTGGGCGAGCGCGCGCGCGAGCATCACGCGCTGGCGCTCACCTCCCGACAGCTCGTCGATGTGGCGTGACGCAAACTCGAGCGTTCCGGTCTGTTCGAGCGCGGCGCGCGCGGCCTCGACGTCGGCGTCGGTTTCGAACCCGAGCAGATGTCCGTGCGCAAACCGGCCCTGCAACGCGTACTCGAGGACCGACAGCGGAAAGTGAAACTCGGCCGACTGTGCGACAAAGCCGATCCGTTGCGCGATCTCGAGTCGCGAGTACGACGAGACCGGCCGGTCGTCGACGAGCACCTGTCCGCGCTCGGGCGTGTGCAGTCCGTCGAGCAGACCGACGAGCGTCGACTTGCCCGATCCGTTCGGGCCGGCGATCGCAAGCACCTGGCCCGGCACGACGTCGCACGACACGTCGCGCAGCACCGCGTTGCCGCGGCCATACCGGAACGTGATGTTGTCGGCGCGGATCACCACGACCTCCTGAGCAGCCACACAAAAACGGGCGCGCCGACGAGCGCGGTGACGACGCCGATGTGGATCTCGCGCGGCGCAACCACCGTCCGCGCCACCGTGTCTGCGAGCACGAGGAACGCCGCGCCGACGAGCGCCGACGCCGGGATCACGAGGCGGTTGTCGCTGCCGACCGCAAGCCGGACGCCGTGCGGAATGATGAGCCCGACGAATCCGATCATCCCGCTGACCGAGACGGCAGCACCGGTGACGAGAGACGCGGCGAGATAGACGACGAGCTTCACGCGCGACGTGTTGACGCCGAGCGTGAGCGCGTCGCGCTCCGACAGCATCATCACGTTCAGGCTGCGCGCGTTCAGAAAGATCGCCGCCGCGCCCGCGCCCGCGACGAGCGCCACCGGCGCGAGCGCCTGGCCCGCGCCCGACAGGTCGCCGATCAGCCACGAGTAGATTCCGCGCAGACCCGACTCGGAGGTCAGCGTCATCAGGAAGATGATGGTCGACCCGAGGAACGCATTGACGATCACGCCCGCGAGGATCAGGCGCTCGGTCGGCGCGCCTTCGCGGCCCTGCCCGAGCGTGTAGACGACGCCGATGGTGACGACCGCACCGACGAATGCAAAAACCGTCCGGCCGAACGGCATCGAGGCGAGAACGACGAGCGAGAGGACCGCGCCGAGCGCCGCGCCGCTCGAGACGCCGAGGATGTACGGCTCGGCGAGCGGGTTTCTGAGAAGCGCCTGGAACGCCGCGCCGGCGACCGACAGCGACGCGCCGACGACGAGCGCGAGACAGACGCGTGGCAGACGGACGTTGAACACGATCGCCTGCTGTTCCGGCGTGAGCGGCCCGGGCCGTCCCGAAAACCGCGCGATCGCCGCCGACACGACGTCGCCGAACGCGACGTGCTCGCTCCCGACCGCGAGCGCGATGACGCCCGCGACCGCGGCCGCGATCGCCATCACCGAGAGCGTGACGGCGAGGCGGCGGACGGTGAGCCGCGACGATTTCACCGGAATGCCTCCGGGTGCAGCGCCTTTGCGAGCAGTTCGAGCCCGTCGACGAGCCGCGGCCCGGGACGCATCAGCAGATCCGCGTTGATCCGGATGATCCGCCCCTTGCGCACCGCCGGCGTTTCGCTGAGCGACTTGGGAACTCCGCCGTTCTCGTCCGAGATCCCGTGCGACGCGAGCGGGATGACGATGGCGTCGGGCGCGCGCGCGATGATGGTCTCGGCGCTGATCTGCGGCCATTCCGTCGGCTCTTCGCCGGTGACCGACACGCCGCCGGCGCGGCGGATCAGGTCGTCGACGAACGTCCCCTTGCCGGTGGTGATCAGCGGTTCGTTGCCGACCATGAGAAAGACCTTTGGCGTGTCCTTGTCCCGAACTGCGGCTGCAACGGCGTCGAGCCGGCGCGAGAGTCCGGCGACGAGCGCGTCGGCCTCCGTTTGCGAGTTGATCGCGCCGCCGATGCCACGGATCGACGCGAGCACGCCCGAGACATTCCGTGGGTTCGACACATAGACGGGGATGTGGAGCGCTTCGAGTCGCTCGGTGAGCGCCTGCATCTGGCTCGCGGTCGAGACGAGCACGAGGTCCGGCGTGAGCGCGATCAGCCGTTCGAGATCGGGTCGGATCGTGTCGCCGATGCTCGTCTTCTGTGCGGCTTCGGGCGGGTAGTCGCAGTACGACGTGACCCCGACGAGCCGGTCGCCGGCGCCGAGCGCGAACACGATCTCGGTCAGGTTCGGCGCGAGCGAGATGATTCGCTGGGGACTCTGGGGGACCTCGACGGTCCTGCCGAGGTCGTCAACGACGGACCTCGTGGCCGGAGCCGACTGGGCCGGCGGCGCGTCACGATGGCCGCAACCTATGAAAATCAGGAGAGTTG
>JBGAKX010000043.1:0-37924 GCA_044224215.1 Blastocatellia bacterium | reverse complement strand
ATTGGCTACATCGGCCTCGGCGCCGCCGCGCTCGCCGTGGCCGGCATCGGGGCGCTCTATCGCACCCGCTCGGCGGGCACACGCAAGCGACTCATCAGGAGACACCGCGATGTCGTGGATTAAGGATATCTTCGCGCCCGAACAGCGCCAGTGGGAGGACTTCTACCGGAACCGGTGGTCCTACGACAAAATCGTGCGCAGCACCCACGGCGTCAACTGCACGGGCTCGTGCAGCTGGAACATCTACGTCAAGAACGGGATCGTCACCTGGGAGATGCAGGCGCTCGACTACCCGATCCTCGACAAGGAGATCCCGCCGTACGAACCCCGAGGCTGCCAGCGCGGCATCTCGTACTCCTGGTACATCTACAGCCCGCTGCGCGTGAAGTACCCGCACGTCCGCGGCGCGCTCATCGACCTGTGGCGAAAGGCCAAGGCGAAGTTCCCCGACGACCCGGTCGCCGCGTGGGACAGCGTCGTGTCGGACCCCGAGTCACGCCAGAAGTACCAGCAGGCGCGCGGCAAGGGCGGCTTCCGCCGCTGCTCGTGGGACGAAGTCAACGAGCTGATGGCCGCCGCCAACATCCACACCATCAAGAAGCACGGGCCGGATCGCATCGTCGGGTTCTCGCCGATCCCGGCGATGTCGATGGTCAGCTACGCCAGCGGCGCGCGGTTTCTGCAGCTGATGGGCGGCGTGTGCCTGTCGTTCTACGACTGGTACTGCGACCTGCCGCCCGCGTCGCCCGAGATCTGGGGCGAACAGACCGACGTCGCCGAGAGCGCCGACTGGTTCAACTCGCGCTACATCGCGGTCGTCGGCTCGAACGTGCTGATGACGCGGACACCCGACGCGCACTTCCTTGTCGAAGCGCGCCACCGCGGCACCAAGGTCGTCGTCTTCTCGCCCGACTTCAGCCAGACGTCCAAGGTCGCCGACGAGTGGATCCCGATCCACCAGGGCCAGGACGGCGCGTTCTGGATGGCCGTCTGCCACGTGATTCTGAAGGAGCACTACGTCGACCGGCAGACCCCGTACTTCACCGAATACCTGAAGAGCTACAGCGACCTTCCATTCCTCGTCGCGCTCGACCAGAACGACGACGGCAGCTACCGCCCGGGCAGGGACTGCTGCGCGCGTCGCAGGTGGCGGCGACAAAGGACGAAGAGAACGCCGAGTGGAAGATGTTCGTCGTCGACTCGAAGTCGAGGCGTCCTGCGCATATGCCAAGGGCACCGTCGGCCACCGCTGGCAGTCGAAGAAGGGCGAATGGAACCTGAAGCTCGAGGACGCGCAGACCGGCGAACCGATCGATCCCGCGCTCTTCCTCCACGACGACCTGAAGACCGACGTGCTCGTCGAGTTCCCCGACTTCTCGGACGGTTCGACCGGCACGTTCCTCTCGCGCGGCGTTCCGGCGATGACCGTCGAGACGGTCGACGGACCGGTCCTCGCCACAACGGCGATGGAGCTGATGCTCGCGCAGTACGGCGTCGCGCGCGCGACCAGGCCGACGACGGCGACGGCGACTGGCCAACAAACTACGACGACGATTCGCTTCCCTACACGCCGGCGTGGCAGGAGCGCTTCACGGGCGTCGCGGCGTCGACCGTCGTGAAGTTCGCGCGCGAGTGGGCGCACACCGCCCAGCTGAGCGAGGGCAAGTGCAGCATCATCATCGGCGCGGGCGTCAACCACTGGTACCACAACAACCTGATCTACCGGTCGGCGATTGCGGCGCTGATCCTGACCGGATGCGTCGGCAAGAACGGCGGCGGCTGGAACCACTACGTCGGACAGGAGAAGCTCGCGCCGCAGGCTTCGTGGGCGCCGATCGCGTTCGCGACCGACTGGGGCGGCCCGCCGCGGCTGCAGAACGCGCCGTCGTTCCACTACGTCCACTCGGATCAATGGCGCTACGACCGCGAATTCCGCGAGGTCTGTCCCGTGTCGGACGACGGCCACCCCATGTCGACCGGCCACACGATCGACAAGCAGATCATGGCCGTGCGCAACGGGTGGCTGCCGTGCTATCCGCAGTTCAACACGTCGAGCCTCGAGCTCGTGCGCGAGGCCGAAGCCGCCGGCGTGACGACCTGCGCGAGTTCGTCGACTGGGTCGTCGCAGTTGAAGTCGTGCGCAAGCCGAAGTTCGATGAGGACCCTGACGTGCTCCGAGAACTTCCCGCGTTCGGCGTCATCCGCGCGGCAACGTGCCCTGCCGTCGGCCAAGGGCCACGAGCACCTCCCGAGCAACACCACGCACCAACAACGCGATCGCCAAGGAGCAGGCGCGCGACTCGGTAGATGGCCACGTGGCACGACAAAATCGAGCACGGAAAGATGGACCTCGTCGTCGACCCTGAACTCTGGATGGATTCGTCGTGGCGCCCACCCGGACAGCTGCCGCGCCGCGACCTTTACTACGAAAAGAACGACCTGAACTCGACCGACATGTCACCGCCATCCACCCGCTGCAGGTGGCGGCGCGTACGTGCTGTATCCAGGACTGGGCATTTCCGCGATTGCGCGGCGGGACGGGGACCTGGCGAAGCGGTATCTGCCGGGGCCGCACAAGGACCTCGTCGCAAGCCCGCTGATGCACGACACGCCGGCCGAGATCGCGCAACCCGAGGTGAAGAGCTGGATCACGGGCGAATGCGAAGCGATCCCCGGCAAGACGATGCCCAACTTCAAGGTGGTCACGCGCGATTACGCGAACCTGTTCAACCAGTTCGTCTCGCTTGGCGCGGGCTTCCGGAACAACGGACTCGGCATTCACGGGACGATGTACGACGTCGCGGATGTGTACGACCAGTACCTGACGACACACGACGTGGAGCGCTGGGACGGCGCGACGTACCCGTCATTGCGCAGCGACGTGAACGTCTGTGACGCGATCCTGCACTTTGCCGCCGAGACCAACGGCGAGCTCGCATATCGCGCATTCGCGTCCGAGTCCAAGAAGACCGGCATCGATCACACGCACCTTGCGGCGGACACGCGCGCGATCCGCATGACGTTCGAGGACATCACGAACCAGCCGCGGCGGCTTTTGACGACCTGGACAAGACGAAAACACGAACAACGGACGGACGTATTCCGCGTTCTGCCAGAACGTGGAAGAGCGCATCCCGTGGCGAACGCTCACCGGCCGGCAGCATCTGTACCTCGATCACGAGGTCTACCGCTCCTACGGCGAGCACCTGCCCACGCACAAGCCGCGCGCCGACGCGCGCAGCATTCGCGACCTCGAGGAATCGACGGTCACCGAAGGTCCTCGTCCTGAACTACCTGACGCCGCACGGGAAGTGGCACATCCACTCGACGTTTGGCGACACGCTGAGGATGGAGACGCTGTCGCGCGGCATCGAGCCGTTCTGGATGAACGACAAGGACGCGGACGTCGCGGGCATCAGCGACAACGACTGGGTCGAGATCTACAACGATCACGGAGTCGTCGCGACGCGCGCGTGCGTGTCGGCCCGCATCCCGCGCGGGATGGGAATGATCTACCACGCGCCGGAGCGCACGCTGACGGTGCCCAAATCGAAGGAGCGCGGCAACAGGCGCGCCGGCGAGCACAACAGCCTGACGCGTGCGTCTGGCACCGCTGTTCATGATCGGGGGCTACGCGCAGTTCACGTACGCCTTCAACTACTGGGGCCCGACGGGCGTCAACCGCGACACGTATGTGGTCGTGAAGCGAATGGAGAAGGTGAGTTGGTGAGCGAGCTTTTGCGTCTTAGCGTCTTAGCGTGAAACCCACGCGGGGCACCGTCGCAAGGGCCGCAGAGACCGCAAGGCGCACCAGTCACACGAGGAACACACATGAACGTCAGAGCCCACGTCGCAATGGTCTTCCACCTCGACAAGTGCATCGGCTGCCACACGTGCAGCGTCGCCTGCAAGAACGTGTGGACCGACCGCCCCGGCGCCGAATACTATGTGGTGGAACAACGTCGAGACCAAGCCCGGCACCGGCTTCCCCACGCAGTGGGAGGACCAGGAGACCTACAAGGGCGGCTGGAAACTCGCCGGTCACCACGGCAGCCGCACCCTCAAGCTGCGCTGCCAGGACAAGCTCTCCGCCTTCAAAGCATCTTCTACGAACCAGCCCGGGCTCGACGACTACTACGAACCATGGACCTACGCCTACGAAGACCTGTTCAACGCGCCGGCTGGTGACGATCAGCCGACCGCGCGGCCCGTGTCGCAGATCACCGGCGAGTACATGGAGATCGAAGCCGGACCGAACTGGGACGACGACCTGTCCGGCTCGCCGATCTACGCCGAGAACGATCCGAACCTCGACGTGCTGACGGCCGAGGAGCGCGCGATGCTCTTCGAGGTCGAAAGCATCTCGATGATGTACCTGCCGCGCATCTGCAACCACTGCGCGAACCCGAGCTGCGTCGCGTCGTGCCCGTCCGGTGCGCTCTACAAGCGCGGCGAGGACGGCATCGTCCTGATCAACCAGGAGAAATGCCGCGGCTGGCGCGCGTGCGTGTCGGCGTGCCCGTACAAGAAGATCTACTTCAACTGGAAGACCGGCAAATCCGAGAAGTGCATCCTGTGCTACCCGCGGCTCGAGACCGGGCAGCCGCCCGCGTGCTTCCATTCGTGCGTCGGCCGGATTCGATATCTCGGCGTGCTGCTGTACGACGCCGACCAGGTGCCCGACGCGATGAAGGTCCCGAATCACGCGCTCGTCGAATCGCAACGGCGCGCGCTGCTCGATCCGCACGACGAGCGCGTCATCGCCGGCGCACGCGCGAACGGCGTCAGCGACGAGTTCATCGCCGCGGCGCAGGACTCGCCCGTCTACAAGTACGTCTGCGAGTGGAAGCTCGCGCTGCCGCTGCACGTCGAGTACCGGACGATGCCGATGCTCTTCTACGTGCCGCCGCTGCTGCCCGTGATGGGGCGCGCCGCGAACGGTGTCTACGAGAACACGGGCGACAGCTTCTTCTCGGATCTCGAGAAGGCGAGGCTTCCGATCAAGTACCTCGCGAACCTGTTCAGCGCCGGCAACGAGGAGATCATCGAGGGCGTGATGAAGAAGCTGATGGCGGTCCGCTACTTCAAGCGGTCCGAAGACCTCGCCGACGTCGAGCCCGAGACGGCGCGTCGCGTGCTGCGCGAGGCAGGGCTAACGGCCGACGAGGCGGAAGCGATCTACCGGATGACCGCGCTCCCGACGGTGTATGAGCGCTACGTCATGCCGCCGATCCAGCGCGAAGAGATGATGGAGGGGTCGTGCAGCCCCGAAGCGTGCAAGGGCGAGACCGGTCTTGGCCTGGTTCAGCTCAGTCGGAGGGGCGCATGACATCGACATATCAACAGCAACCGACACTGGTGCAGCTCACGCGACCGGTGTTCTCGGGTGGCGGTGGCAGGCCGCGGCACGTGGACCACCTCCGGACCTTTGCCCCGCCATCCGAGCGATCTCTGAACGCCGCCGAGCGCGAAGCCGGCATCGCGCCCCTGCTGCCCTTGCTTGCACCGCTCGTCGAGTACCCGACAGCGGCGCTGGCGGGCCAGATCCTCGCGTGCCGTGCGCGGCTCGCCGCCGCGCACCCCGACGCTGCCGAGAAGCTCGGCGCGTTTTCGAGTGGGTGATCAACGAGCCCGTCGAGAGCATCGAGGAGGCGTTCACCCGCACCTTCTACCTGTCGCCCGTCTGCATTCCCTATGTCAGTGTCCACATCTTTGGCGACGAGAGTTTTCAGCGCGGCGCGCTGATGGCAAAGCTGCGCGAGGGCTTTGAGCGTCTGGCGTTCGATGCCGGGCCCGAACTCCCCGATCACATCGCCGTCCTGATGCGGTTCTCGGAGCGGCTCACTGCCGACGAGCGTCGCGAGCTCATCGAGTACTGCCTGTGCCGGCCCATCGGGAAGATGGACGAACAGATTTCGCGGACAACCAATCCGTACCGCCACGCGGTGCGGGCGATTCGTCTGGTGCTTGCGCCCGACGACGCCGAGGAGCCTGAGCCATGCTCGACACATTTCTCCTCATTGGCCTGCCGTATCTCGCGATCGTGACATGCGTCGCGGCGACCGTTGTCCGGTTCCGCAACCAGCGGTTCACGTTCTCGGCGCTCTCGTCGCAGTTTCTCGAGCACCGCACACTGCGATGGGGTTCGGCGGCGTGGCACATCGGGATCATCCTGATCCTCGGGCTCCATTTCGTGGTGTTCCTGGTTCCCGGCTTGTGGCGCAGTCTCGTCGCAAACACGACGTTCCTGGTCTACGATCGAGACGATCGGCATCGCCGCGAGCATCGCGTGCCTTGTCGGACTGGTCGTTCTCATCGGCCGCCGGCTCGTTTCGTCGCGGGTGCAGGCCGTCACGACGCCGACGGACCTGATCGTGCAGGCGCTGCTCCTCGTTCAGATCGGGCTGGGGCTGGCGACGGCGCTGCAGTACAGGTGGGGCTCGGCGTGGGCCGCGGGGACGGTCGTGCCGTATCTGTGGAGCATCCTGACGTTTCAACCGGATCCGACGTTCGTCGCCGAGATGCCCAACCTCGTCAAGGCGCACATCGCCGTAGCGTGGGTCATCGTCGCGCTCATCCCGTTCTCGCGACTCGTGCACGTCTTCTCGCTCCCGTTGCTCTACCTTGTTCGCGCGCCGCAGGTCGTCGTCTGGAGCAACCTGCAGCGCGTGTCGCGCGCCGCAACCGCGCAGATCGTTCAGTCGCGCAGGCTCTTCATCACGGGTACGGTCGCCACGGCGTCCGGCGGCGTCCTTCTCGGCGTCGGCGTCATCGACAAGCTCGCCCGATTCTTCCAGGGACCGCAGCTGACGCCGCAACAGGAGGCCGGGGTCCTCGAGGAGCGGCTTGTACGGGTGAAGCAGACCGTCGAGCAGCGTGAGCTGGAGCTCGAGCGCATCACGAACGACTTCATCCCGATCGGCCGGCTCGCCGAGCTCGATCCCAAGAAGGGCCGCTACTTCATCGACTACGAGATGCGGCCGGCGCTCGCGTTCAAGGGCGACGACGGCATGCCGATGCTGATCTCGGCCAAGTGCACGCACCTCGGGTGCACAGTCGGCAGCGAGATGAACGACGAAGGCAAGATCCTGTGTCCGTGCCACATCTCGTGGTTCGACGTGAAGACGGGCGTTCCGAACCAGGGCGCGCCGGCGAAACTGCCGCTCCCGCATCTCGAATGGGTGCTGATGGATGCGGCGGGAGCGGTCGTCGCGCGCCGTTCGCAGCCGGTGGCTCCGGGGTCGGTCGATCCGGCGCAGCTCGCGGCGTGCACCGTCTTCATCGCGAAGCGGGGCGAGGAGAACGCGTGATGAACATCGCGACAGCATTCACGGCAGTGTCCGACTTTGTGGCGGACCGGTTGCCGGTCGAGAAGATGAACTTCCGCTCGATGGTGACCAAGAAGGAGGTGCCGGTTCATCGCATGAGCTGGGCCTACTACCTTGGCGGGATGACGCTGTTCTTCTTCATGATCCAGGTCGTGACCGGGCTCCTGCTGCTCTTCTACTACGAGCCGACGGTGAGCGACGCGCACGCATCGGTCGAATACATTACGACGTATGTCTCGGGGGGCGAGTTGATCCGCAACATGCACGCGTGGTCGTCGTCCGCGATGATCTTCTGTCTGCTCGTGCACCTGCTGACGACGTTTGCGATGAAGGCGTTCGAGAAGCCTCGCGAGCTCGTGTGGGTCTCGGGCGTGGTGATGCTCTTCATCACGTTCGGGTTCGGGTTCACCGGCTACCTGCTGCCGTGGAACCAGATCGCGGTCAACGCGACAAAGGTCGGTCTGCAGTCGATCGAGGAGATCGGCACCTACCTGCCGGGCGCGCTCGCCACGCTGCCGACGACGATCCGCGAAACGATCCAGGGCGAGGCGAGCGTCGGGCAGGCGACGCTCAGCCGGTTCTATGCGATCCATGTGGTCGTGCTGCCGCTCGTGTCGCTCGCGCTGCTGGGCGGGCACCTGTTCGGAATTCAGCTGCACGGCATGAGCAAGGGCGTGGATGCCAAGCCGCGGCGGATGGAGAAGTTCTTTCCCGAGTTCATGATCAAGGACTTGACGGTCTGGGGCGGAGTCTTCCTGGCGCTCTTCATCGTGGCGATGTGTCTGCCGTTCGAGTCGTTCTTTTCGTATCCGCTGGCCGAGCCGTTCAACCCGCTCGGATCGACGCCCGAGGGGATCAAGCCGGAGTGGTACTTCTTCTTTATCTACTACCCGCTCGAGATGCTGCCGTTCTGGTTGGTGTTTATCGGGATAAACGCTGCGGCAGTCGGGGCGCTGCTCGTCCCGTGGATCTTCAAGGGCACGTCGCGTCGGACGCTGCGGGTGCTGGCGATCGCCGCGGGCGCGTACCTGATCGCGATGACGGTGTTCGGCCAGCAGATCTTCGAGATGGTGAAGGGGGCCAAATGATCACGATCCGACGTGGGTTGTTGCTGGTGGCGGTGATGGTCGCCGCGTGCGGCCCGGCCGCCGGCTACCCCGAGTTCCAGAAGTTCTCGCAAGCGAATTCGGGGCGCGTGACCGATTGCGCGATGTGCCATCGGCATCCCGACGGACCCGAAGGCGCGGCGTTTGGCCAGATCGGCAGTCTGACGCCTGCGCAGCTTGCGGATCTGGGCAAGGCGCGTGCGGCGTTCGAGCCGGGCGTCGAGGTGGGTCGCCGATCCTGAACGCGTTCGGGAATCACATCATCATGACGGTCGGGAAGTCGCACGTGCTGCAGTTCCGGTCGCATCCGGCGGAGCTGGCGGCGGCGCTTGGCAAGAGCGATCTCGACGGCGACGGGATATCGGATGCGCGGGAGTTCCTGGAGGGGACGCATCCGCTGCAGAAGACGAGCGGCGATCCGTGGTCGTTGTTCGTGACGAACCTGGCGCGGATGAAGTTCCACGTCGGGATGATCATCATCGCGACGGTGCTGGGCATGTACGGGCTGGCGAATCTGTTGCGCGGTGCGCACGCGGTGTCGAGGTCGGACGAGGGGTGAGGCATTTGGCGTCCGCAGGGTGCCGGGCTCGTCCCACGCTTGCGCGACGCGTTTGGTTCGAAGCACCCCGAAGGGGCTCCTCCCACACTTGAGTGACGTGCTTGGTTCGAAGCACCCCGAAGGGGGGTGCGGAAAATAGCGTCAAGCGCGTAGCACGCGACGACCCCGGTTCTTAACGATCGGTAGCCGACCCTGAAAGGGGTCATTCCTGCGCCCGGCGCGCGACCGTTCGAGGTCGGACGAGGGGTAGGAACGCAGAGCCGATCCCGTCAGGGATCGGGGTAACATCACGGCTCGCGAATCGTCAGGCTCCCCTGATCGCTCACGCGATCGGCTCTGCGGCCACGCTCAACGCAGAGCCGGCGAAGCCGGCGTCTCAACCACCAGCCCCGGGTGAAGCGAGCGCGAATGCGCGAGCGAACCCGTTCAGGAGAGATTGCGCTGGAGCCCGCCGCAGGCGGGCGGCTCACCACGTGAGAGCCGCCTGCTGACGCAGGCTCGGCGGCGCATTGTGGCGGACACCCACGGTTTCGCTCGCGTTGCTCGCTCCACCGTGGGCTATCGAGAGAGTCGCCCGCTTCGCGGGCCCTGACAGCTCACGGTCGATCGGCTCTGCGGTGAGCGGGCAACGCAGAGCCGATCCCATCAGGGATCGGGGTAACATCACGGCGCGCGTTACGTCAGGCTCCCCCGATCGCTCACGCGATCGACTCTGCGGCCGCTCTCAACGCAGAGCCGGCGAAGCCGGCGATCTCTACCACCAGCGGGTGAGGCAGCGCGAATGCGCGAGCAGACGGAATTTCGAAGCGAGCCCGCCGCAAATGAGCCGCCTGCTGACGCAGGCTCGGCGGCTCATTTTGGCGGACACCCACGGTTTCGCTCGCGTTGCTCGCTCCACCGTGGGCTATCGAGAGAGTCGCCCGCTTCGCGGGCTGACGGCACCTCACGGTCGATCCGGCTCTGCGGTGAGCGGGCAACGCAGGCGGATCCGCGTCTTGGCTCGCGAATCGTCACCCCCCGATCGCTCACTCGATCGGCTCTGCTCGCTCCACCGTGGGCCAGCGTATCTACCGGCAACCCCGGGTGAAGCGAGCGCAAATGCGCGGGCTTTCGACAAGGTTGCGTTCGAGCCCGCCGCGGGCAGCGGCTCTGCGCTGACGCAGGCTCGGCGGCGCATTATCGCGGATACCCACGGTTTCGCTCGCGTCGCTCGCTCCACCGTGGGCTATCAGGAGTCGCCCGCTCCGCGGGCTCGGCACCGCTCGGTTCGCTCTGCGGTGAGCGAGGAGCAACCGCTCACGCGATCGGCTCTGGCGCGCGTTACGTCAGGCTCCCCGATTGCTCACGCGGCTCTGCGGCCACGCTCAACGCAGAGCCGGCGAAGCCGCGCGTCTCTACCACCAGCCCCGGGTGAGGCGAGCGCGAATGCGCGAGCGCGAATTCGAGCCCGCCGCAGGGCGAACCACGGCCGCCTGCTGACGAGATTTTGGCGGACACCCACGGTTTCGCTCGCGTTGCTCGCTTGGGCTATCTAGAGAGTCGCCAGCTTCGCGGGCTGACGGCACTGCACGGTCGATCGGCTCTGCGGTGAGCGGGCAACGCAGAGCCGATCCCGTCAGGGATCAGGGGCCTGGCGCGCGTGACGTCAGGCTCGCCCGATCGCTCACGCGATCGGCTCTGCGGCCACTTTCAAGCGCAGAGCCGGCGAAGCCGGCCGTCTCAACCACCAGCCCCGGGTGAAGCGAGCGCGAATGCGCGAGCAGACGGGATTTCGACAGGTCGCATTCGAGCCCGCCGCAGGCTATGCTCACCACATGAGAGCCGCCTGCTGACGCAGGCTCGCGGCTCTTTTTGGCGGACACCCACGGTTTCGCTCGCGTTGCTCGCTCCACCGTGGGCTATCGAGAGAGTCGCCCGCTTCGCGGCGGCTACTGACACCGCACAGTCGATCGGCGCTCTGCGGTGAGCGGGCAACGCAGAGCCGATCCCGTCAGGGATCGGGGGAACTCTTCGGCGCGCGTGACGTCAGGCTCGCCCGATCGCTCACGCGATCGGCTCTGCGGCCGCTCTCAACGCAGAGCCGGCGAAGCCGGCGTCTCTACCGCCAGCCCCGGGTGAAGCGAGCGCGAATGCGCGAGCGAACCCGGGGATTTCGAGAGGTTGCGTTCGAGCCCGCCGCAGGCGGGCGGCTCACCACATGAGAGCCGCCTGCTGACGCAGGCTCGGCGGCGCATCTTGGACACCCACGGTTTCGCTCGCGTTGCTCGCTCCACCGTGGGCTATCGAGAGAGTCGCCCGCTTCGCGGGCTGACGGCACCCCACGGTCGATCGGCTCTGCGTTGCAATCTCCTCACGTTTCCGGTGTCACGTGGCCCCCTCCTAAAGCACCACTCTCCGAAGGCGCAACGCATTTCCAATGACGGAGACGGAGCTGAAGCTCATTGCTGCACTCGCAATCATCGGGCTCAGCAGCAGGCCGAACACCGGATAGAGGACACCTGCTGCAATCGGCACTCCAAGCGCGTTGTAGACGAACGCAAAAAACAGATTCTGGCGGATGTTGCGCATCGTGGCGCGACTGAGCTTGCGGGCCCGAACGATCCCGCGGAGGTCGCCCTTGAGAATCGTAATGCCCGCGCTCTCGATCGCCACGTCCGTTCCCGTGCCCATTGCGATGCCGACCTGCGCAAGTGCCAGTGCCGGTGCGTCGTTCACTCCGTCTCCCGCCATTGCCACTTTTCTGCCCTGCGACTGTAGCCGCTTTACCACGTCGCCTTTCTGCTCGGGCAGAACGTCGGCGTGCACCTCATCGATGTCCAGTTGACGCGCAACGGCATCGGCGGTCGTGCGGTTGTCTCCGGTGACCATCACGATACGCAACCCTTCACCGTGCAACGCACGGATGGCCTCTGCTGTCGACTCCTTGATCGGATCGGCGACGCCGATCAAGCCGGACAACTTGCCGTCAACGGCAACGAACATCACCGTCTCACCGTCCTTGCGAAGGATTTCCGCCCGGTCGGTCAAGGAACCCGCGTCGATCTTCAACTGTTCGAGCAGTTTGTCATTGCCGAGTGCCACGTCGCGGCCTTCAACCTTGCCAACAACTCCCTTGCCAGTGATGGATTGAAAATCCTGCGCTTCCGAGACGTTCAGGTGCCTCTGTTCGGCGCCGGCCACGATTGCCGCGGCCAGTGGGTGCTCGCTTCCTCGTTCGATGCTGGCAGCGAGTCGAAGGAGCTCCGATTCACTCGTCCCGTTCACAGGCACGACTGACGTTAGCCGCGGCTTGCCTTCGGTGAGCGTTCCGGTCTTGTCCACGATGAGCGTGTCGATCGTCTCGAGCACCTCGAGCGCCTCGGCATTCTTGATGAGCACACCCGCAGTCGCTCCGCGACCGGTACCCACCATAATGGACATCGGTGTCGCGAGTCCCAGCGCGCAGGGGCAGGCGATCATCAATACGGCGACCGCGCTGATGATTGCATGTGCCAGACGAGGTTCAGGACCAACAAGGCTCCAGACCACAAATGTGACGACTGCCGCAATGATGACTGCCGGGACAAAATACGACGAGACGACATCCGCCAGTCGCTGAATGGGAGCGCGACTTCGCTGGGCTTCGCTCACCATGCGTACGATCTGCGCAAGCAGCGTTTCGCTGCCGACGCGATCCGCGCGCATCACGAAGCCGCCCGTGCCATTGACCGTACCACCGGTTACCGTGTCGCCAGTCGATTTTTCGATGGGAATGGACTCGCCGGTGACCATGGACTCGTCCACGGAACTCGAGCCGTCGAGAATTACGCCATCGACAGGGATCTTCTCCCCTGGGCGAACGCGGAGCCTGTCACCAGGCTTGATGGAATCAAGCGCGATCTCAGCTTCCGTTCCATCGTCGCGAATGGCCCTGGCTGTTTTTGGCGCCAGTCCGAGCAGGGCCTTGATGGCGCCGCTTGTCTGGCTTCGTGCTCGAAGTTCAAGAACCTGTCCAAGCAGCACCAGTACGACAATCGCCGCAGCAACCTCAAAATAGACTCCTACCGCATCGCCGTGAGTTCGGAGCGCAACTGGAAACATTGTCGGAACGAACGTCGCGATCACGCTGTACAAGTAGGCTACGCCCGTGCCGATGGCGATGAGGGTGAACATGTTCAGGCTGCGGTTGACGATCGAAGCCCAGCCACGCTGGAAGAATGGAAGTCCTCCCCACAGCACGACGGGGGTGGCCAGCGCCAACTGAACGAACTGAAGCACTCGCATCGATACGGCGTGCTGCAGCGGCTGGCCGGGGATGAGGTCGGACATTGCGAGCACGAGCAGCGGAACGGTCAGAAACAGACCGACCTTGAACCGTCGCGTCATGTCCTTCAGTTCGGCGTTGTCCTCCTCGCCGCCGGCGATGGTTCTTGGCTCGAGCGCCATGCCGCAGATCGGGCAACTGCCCGGCGCATCGCGAACAATCTCGGGGTGCATCGGGCAGGTGTACTCGGTCTTTGTTACGACGGGTGTAACAGCGAGAGGTTCGAGCGCCATGCCGCACTTCGAACAGGCGCCAGGCTTTCCCGTGCGAACTTCGGGGTGCATCGGGCAGGTGTACACGTTACCGTCGGCTTCGATCCGCATCCGTCGACTCTACTCCCCCTCGTCGTCTGCGTCAGGCGGCATTATGTGGTCACTCCAGCTCGTTACAAGTGGTCGATGACATGTCGCAGCTTTTCGTTCACCTGGCGGGCCGTTGACTCGAGCATGGGATTGCCGACGACCGACAGCATTCGTGCTGCGTCCACGGCTGAAACCACGGAGCGCCCGTCCACCTCGTAGACGATCACATTGCACGGCAGCAGAAGGCCGATATCGATCTCCAACTGGAGTGTCTGATATGCAAGTCCCGGGTTGCACGCGCCGAGGATTACATAATTCCGAAAATCGACGCCGAGCTTCTCTTTCAGCTTCTCCTTGATGTCGATCTCGCAGAGAACACCAAAGCCTTCCGCCTTGAGGGCTTCACGTGCGCGGTCCACGGCTTCGCTGTACGCAACGTCAAGTGTCCTGCTGTAGCCATATTTTGAAGGCTGTGATTCTTGTGCGCTCATCTTCTCCTCCTTCTTTGGTTTGACGCGATGAAGCGTGAGGTCCGATGCGACTCCTCTGCACCCTGCCGAGTACGGGCTATTCCTTCCGAAAGATTGCCCACCCAAGCAGAACGACGACGCCGAGGGTCAGGAGCGCTGGAATCCACATCCAGCTAAACCCGCCGGTCCATCCCCTTCCCATCATTTCGCCGCCCGTCATCGACCCTGTCATCGCTCCGCCTCCGAAGATCACGAACAGCACGACGACGAGGGCAAACGCGATGATCAGGGGTGTCTTGTTCGTATCAGTCATGACATTGACCTCCGTCCCTTAGCCGATGACTGCAATTCCCATACCAACTTCCTGGGGTTGATGTTCGTGTGCGATGAGCCAATCAGCCCGCGTATTGATTCCGCACACACCCGCACGATTCCGACTCACGTGTCCCGTCAGCGCTCCGATTTCGTAAGGCGATGTGTGGTGAAGACTGAAGACGAGTTCAACGCTTTGGAACCGACGACGACACGTACGGCTCAGGTACGTCGAAGGTCATTGGCGACGAAATTCAAGGGAATCGTCGCTCGACATCGGATGGCATAAGGATTGCTCGTACTTGGCGGTGCTACGAATCAGTCTAGCGAAGCCTGCAAACGCCAGGCATCTCCAGGCGTTCGCCAGGTTGACCTGCCTGATGGCGGCAAAGTAGTTTGGTAAACAGATGCGAACTGTGACTGCATTTCTGGTGGCGCTTGGTCTCGCTGGCCTGATGATGGTTTGCGGGACGCCGTGCGCGGGAATGCCCGGCGGGCAAACGTGCTGCTGCGAGCGCGTCACCTCCTCCGGAATGTCTCCGATTCCGCCGTGCTGCGCGCTCGAGTGCGGGACCAGGAATCGATCGTCATCGCAGACTGTGACTGAAGCGCAGTCACGGACGGATGTTTTCGACGCGCCATACGAAACGCTTCGGCTCGTCCGCGACGATCTTCCGTCAGCATCATTGCTTCCGGTGTGGCTCAAGAACCAGGAAGAGTCCATCACCCGACATCACCCGCCCGACGTTTTCCTCAACAAGAGCACCTTTCTCATTTAGCACCAGGATACGTGTGCCTGTTTTCCGAGCCTGCGGTGCCTCCGCGGCAACAGGCCTCGTCGTCGCATTCATCGCGAGACGTGCGCTAGCGAACAGGCAGAACGACCATCCCGGTGACTCGCGCGCAGCGTGTGCCACCACAGAGTCGAGTGGTGCGTATCGTGACAAGAACTTCCCGTTTCAGATGGGGGCGATTCCCTTCGGAACACGCCGTCGCATGGTGTCTTGTACTGCTGTATGCCGCGTCAGCCGCGGGCATTCAACAACTCGGCGAGTCGCAGCCGACCACACACGAGGCTCGACCAGCCCCCGGCATCAGCGTCCATTCGCTCGTCGACGCTTCAATTCAGGCCAGCCCGGACCTCGGGGCCATGCGGCGAGAGTATGACGCCGCGCGTGCACGCATCCCGCAGGCCAAGGCCCTGCCGGACCCGGTGCTCTCGATCGGCAACATGACTGTCAGCAATCCCGTGCCGTTCGCAGGCTTTGGCTACGACTTCAGCGAGACGAACGTCGGCGTCATGCAGGACGTGCCGTGGTTCGGAATACGCCGGCTCCGTGAACAGGCCGCGGAGTCCGATGCCGACGCGGTCCTCGAGCAATACAACGCTGGCGTTCGAACGCTGACGCTCGATGTGAAGATGACGGCGTTCGAGCTCTATGCGGCCGATCGGAAGCTCGCCGTCATCAAGCGCGATCTGGATATTCTCGACAAGTTCGCCCAGATCGCCGAGGCGCGCTACTCGGTCGGCAAGGCCCAGCAGGTCGATGTGATCAATGCGCGGCTGGAGTACACCGATCTGCTCAACGAGCAGGGCGAAACCCAGGTCGAGCGCACGACGCTCGAGGCAAGGCTCAACACACTCATGTTTCGCGCGCCCGAGACGCCGATCCCTTCACTCTCGATGCCCGAGGCCAATCCGACGCCACCAAAGCTCGACGAGCTCTACGCACAGGCTGAAGAAGGCTCGCCCGAGCTCCGCGAGCAGCGCCGGATGATCGACGCAAGCAACCATCGGCTCCGCCTGGCCGAGCGCGAGGCAAAGTACCCGATGGTCGGCTTCAGCTTCAGCTATCACAACCAGCCCGGATTCCCCGATTACTATAGCTACGGCGTCACGTTCACACTCCCGCTCTACGCGGCGTCGAAGCAGCGGTATGGCATCGCCGAGAAATCGGCCGAGCTCGCCGCAGCCCAGGCGAGGCTCGCATCGACCGAGGCAGCGGTCCGTCGCGCGCTTCGCGACGCGCACCTCCGCGCAACAAACGCCGCGCGTCTTCTGGCGCTCCACGAACAGGGGCTCGTTCCGCAGGCAACCCTTGCGCTCGAGAGCTCGCTTTCGGCGTACCAGGTGGGCGAGGTCGATTTCCTGACAGTGCTCACGGCCCTCAAGAAGGCGCTCGACTACGAGACGCATTACTACGAACTGCAGGCCGAGTACCTTTCGGCGCTCGCGAACTTCGAGGCCGTTACCGGACTCGAGTTGATGAGGTGAGTATGACGCGCCTTCGACTTTCTTCGCGACGCACGATCGTTACGACTGCCGTCATTCTGCTTCTGGTTGCCGTGGCTGGCGGCGCGCTGCTGTACATCTTCAACCCGGCGCTGCGCGGCACCCGGATTGCCAGGACTCTGCGGTTCTGGGACGTGCCTCCTCCGCCCGAGCCGGTGGTACCCCCGGGAACACTCGCTGACGAGATGGCGAAGGCTGATGAAGCAGGTAGCAGCATCATCAGCATCGACGCTTCGCGTGCGGAGAGCCTCGGGCTGCAGACCGTCGCCGCGGAACTGCGGTCCACCGACGGAGAGCTGCGAACAACGGGGCGGGTTGCCGTGGATGAGCGACGGGTCGTCCGCGTGACGACACGCGTCGAAGGATGGATTGGAAAGACGTACGGGGATTTTGAGGGTCAGGAGATCCGCAAGGGCCAACCGCTCTACACCGTCTACAGCCCCGAACTGCTTGCGAGCCAGCAGGAGTACCTGCTCGCGCTGAGGGCGCGTGGGGACTTCGACAAGAGCGAGTTCGAATCGGTGCGTGGCTCGGGCGAGACGTTGGCCGCATCGGCGCGGCGGAGGCTTGAACTCTGGGACATGTCGCCTGCGCAAATCGCCGAGATCGAGCGCACAGGCAAGCCCATTCAAACACTGACGGTTGCTGCGCCTGCGTCCGGCTACATCACCGAGCGAAAGGCATTTCCAGGTACCAGGATCTCGCCCGACATGGAGCTCTACACGCTCGCGGATCTGTCGAGCATCTGGATCGATGCGGATGTCTTCGAAGTCGACCTCGCAGGCGTGCGCTTGGGTTCGACGGCCGAGATTGTGTTGCCGTCCGGCGACAAGCGCAACGCACGCGTAACCTACATCAACCCGATGGTCGATCCCGCGACGCGGACCGCGAAGGTGCGGCTCGAGCTGCCGAATCCGAAGCTCGCGCTGAAGCCCGGCATGTTCGTGGAAGTCGGATTGCGTGCCACGGGCTCGCCCCTACTCGTCATCCCTCGGGACGCAGTTCTCGACACGGGCGCTCGCAAGCTGGTCCTGGTAGACAACGGGAATGGCCAATTCGTACTCCGTGAGGTGACGACGGGGGCCGATCGCACGGACGTGACCGTCATCGCGTCTGGACTCGACCTGGGCGATCGAGTCGCCAGGAACATTCAGTTTCTTGTCGACTCTGAAACGCCGCTGCGCGAGTCGGTCGAGCGAGCAAAGCGTTCTGCGCCACCGGCGAATGCTGCTGGCGGCTCGATGCCCGGCATGCCCGGAATGTCGGGATCGGAGGCGCCGAAATGATCGACTGGATCATCAGCTTCTCGATCCGCAATCGCTTCATGATCATCCTGTTCTACGTAGCGATCGCGGGATGGGGCTACTGGGCGCTGCTGCGAACGCCGATCGACGCGATCCCCGACCTTTCCGAGAACCAGGTGATCGTCTTCACCGACTGGCCTGGACGCTCGCCGCAGGAAGTCGAGGACCAGATCACATACCCGTTGACGGTGAATCTGCAGGGTCTTGCAGGGGTTCACGTCGTGCGATCCGCATCGGCCTTCGGCTTCTCAATGATCAACATCATCTTTGAGGAGGACACGGATCTCTACTTCGCGCGGACACGCGTGCTCGAGAAGTTGAACCTCGCGATCGGGATGCTTCCGGAAGGCGTCGTTCCGACGCTCGGCCCCGACGCAACGGGCGTCGGCCAGGTCTACTGGTACACGGTGGAAGGAAAGGGGTACGACCTCGGCCAGTTGCGCGCGATCCAGGACTGGTATGTCCGCTACCAGCTGAACTCGGTGCCGGGCGTGGCCGAGGTCGGCAGCGTCGGCGGATTCGTCCGCCAGTACCAGATCGACGTCGACCCGGAAAAGCTGCGCGCCTACGGCATGACGATCGGCGACGTTCGCGGCGCGATCGTGCGGTCGAACTCGAACGTGGGCGGCAAGGTGATCGAAGACAGCGGAAAGGACTATGTCATCCGCGGTCTTGGGCTGATCGGCGACACGAACGACGTCGAATCGATCGTCGTCGCAGCGCCGAACGGGCGCCCCATCTACGTCCGGAACCTCGCCACCGTCTCGATGGGGCCGGATTTCCGACGGAATGCACTCGACAAGGCTGGTGCCGCCGCCGTCGGCGGCGTGGTCATCATCCGGTTTGGCGAGAACACGCAGCAGGTCATCGATCGCGTGAAGGCAAAGGTCGCCGATTTGCAGCCGGGCCTCCCACCGGGTGTTTCGATCGTGCCCTTCTATGACCGGACAGACCTGATCACGCGCGCCGTCGACACGCTCAAGCGCGCGCTCATCGAGGAGATCCTCCTCGTGACGCTCGCGCACATCCTCTTCCTGTGGCACTTCCGATCGATCCTGATCGTCACGATCCCGCTCCCGCTCGCGATCCTTATCTCGTTCCTCTTCATGCATTACGTTGGGATCACATCGAACATCATGTCGCTCGGCGGAATCGCGATCGCGATCGGAGTTCTCGTCGACGCGGGCATCGTCGTCACCGAGAACGCGATGCGGTGGGCCGGAAATACTCCCGACTATCAGCGCAACATCAAGGAGGTCGTGCTGCAGTCGGCAAGGGTCGTCGGGCGCCCGATCTTCTTCTCGATGGCGATCATCGTCCTCGCATTCGTCCCCGTGTTCGCGCTGACCGGGCAGGAAGGCAAGATGTTCCACCCGCTCGCCTTCACCAAAACGTTTGCAATGATCGGCGCCACAATGCTGAGCGTCACGCTGGTCCCCGCACTGTGCACCCTGCTGATTCGCGGGAAGATTCACTCCGAGAACGACAACATGCTGATGAGGGTGTTGATCGGAATTTATCGGCCGATCCTCGCGTTCGCGCTCAAGCACCGACTGCTGGTCATTGGCACCGCGGTGCTGCTCTTCAGCGGCGCCGTGTACCTCGGGTCAGGCATCGGCTCAGAATTCATGCCGCCGCTCAACGAAGGCACGTTGATGTACATGCCTGTCACCGACGCATCGATCTCGCTGACGCGGGCAAAGGAGATCATCGCCAAACAGGACGAGATCATTCAGCGGTTTCCCGAGGTCGAATCCGTTGTCGGAAAGGTGGGCCGTGCCGAGACCTCCACCGACCCGTCGCCGGTCAACATGAACGAGACGGTCATCAACCTGAAGCCCGAGGCGGACTGGCGACCGGGCGTAACACAGGACTCGCTCGTCTCGGAGATGGACTCGGCGTTGCAGATGCCCGGCGTCACGAACATCTGGACACAGCCGATCATCAACCGCATTGACATGCTGTCGACCGGCATCCGCACACAGATCGGGGTGAAGGTCTATGGCTCGGACCTGAAACAGCTCGAAAGCAAGTCCAGGGAGATCGCAGAGGTCATACAGAAGGTTCCGGGTGCCGCCGACGTCTATCCCGAACAGATCAGCGGCGTGCCGTACCTCGAAATCAAGCCGCGCGACATGGAGATCGCCCGTTTTGGGATCAACAACCAGGACCTCAACGAGGTCATAGAAACCGCGATTGGCGGCGACAACCTGACGACGACGATCGAAGGCAGGCAGCGCTTTCCGGTGCGTGTGCGCTACATGCGCGAGTTGCGCGACACCCCCGAGGCAATCGGTCGTGTGCTCGTGTCGGGGATGAACGGAATCCAGGTGCCACTCAGCCAGGTAGCCGACATCCGCATCGTGGACGGTCCCTCGATGATCTCGAGCGAGAACGGACTGCTGCGCGGGCTTGTGCTGCTCAATGTGCGAGGCCGTGACGCGGGCTCGTTCATTGAAGAGGCGAAGCGAACGGTGGCAGCCAACGTGAAGCTTCCGCCCGGCTACTACATCGAATGGAGCGGCCAATACGAGAACCAGATCCGGGCCAAGCAGCGGCTCGAGCTCGTGATACCGCTCGCACTCGCCATCATCTTCCTGCTGCTCTACTTCACGTATCACTCGTGGAAGGAGGCGGCGCACGTGCTCCTGGCGGTGCCGTTCGCGCTGACGGGCGGCGTCGTGCTGTTGTACCTGCTCGGCTACAACTACTCGGTCGCCGTCTGGGTGGGATTTATCGCGCTGTTCGGAACCGCGGTCGAGACCGGAATGGTGATGGTCGTCTACCTCGAAGAGGCTGTTCGAAGAAAGACCGAAGCGCTTGGCGGGCGATTGACAATCGCGGGGCTTCACGAGGCCGTGACCGAGGGCGCGCTGCTCCGTCTCCGTCCCAAGGTCATGACCGTGTCGACGATTGTCGCGGGACTGATGCCAATCATGTGGAGTACGCGAACTGGCGCGGAGGTGATGAAGCCGCTGGCGACACCCGTACTCGGCGGGATGGTGTCGTCGCTGTTGCACGTGCTCGTCGTGACACCCGTGATCTTCACGTGGATGCGCGAGCGCGAGATTGTGCGCGAGAACGCCACCTCGCTTGATACTCCGGCCGGCACTGCGCCGGTCGAACAGTAAACGTAGGTAAAGGAACTTCGAAGAAAGGAACCAGGCATATGAGGACCACAGTAATTGCAGCCGTCGTATCGTTGATTTTCTCTATCGTACTCGCAGGATGTTCGAGCGCCGGCCCGGCGTCCACCCAGAAGGAGATCGCAAAGCAACGGTCGGGCGACTATGTCGTCACTCTGCTCAATGACACCGGCCAGCTCAAGCAGGGTGAGAACGCGTATACGCTCGAGTTCCGAAAGGCATCGGACAACTCGCTCGTCGACGTCGGCCCAGTAACGGCAACGACACAGATGCCGATGCCGGGCATGTCGAACATGGTCGGCGACACGGTGGTTACACAGTCTGGTACGGCGGGGCGATACAACGTCAAGACGTCATTCGGGATGAAGGGATCGTGGACGGCGAGCTTCACCTATGGGGACAACCAGAAGGTGCAGCTGTCGCTCAAGGCGCAATGATTGCCGTCTTCTACATGATGCCGCGGTGTCGCGGACCCGCTGTCGTGGCTGTCGCCCTCGCGCTGCTCCTTTCGCCAGTGCGCGCGCATGGGCAAGGACCCACGCCAGGCATGTTGGTGCGAGGCGACGTACGCATAGGCGACGGACTCGACCGCTTTCTGGAGCGTGCCGAGATTGCCGCAAGCGCTGCATCGGTCGTTGTGCGGGCCGATGGTTTACGCAAGGGCGCCACTGAGGCACTGCGCACTGGGCGGCGCGACGACGCCCGCAAGCTCCTCAGGCAGGCGGGCGAGATGATCGCCGCTGCCGCTCCCGAGGGTGCGACCATGCGCAACGACCCGTTTCTCAGCCAGTATCTTGGCGAGCTGACGGGCGAGATCGCGAGCCTCGACGCGCCGTTCGATCCTGATGTTGACCCGCATTCGTCGTCGATGGCACGTCTGTCGTATGGTCGGCTCCGAGGACAGTTCCTTGGAAGCCGAACGCGGCTCGGTGTTCACGGGCCGACAATGCTTCGCATCCTTCGCGAAGAGGGCATGCCGGACTGGCTCCTTGCGGTCGGCCTTGTCGAGAGCGGCTACTCGCCGCAGGCACGGTCGCCAAAGGGTGCGCTCGGCATCTGGCAGTTCATGCCGGCGACCGGCGCCCGATTCGGACTCGCGCAGTCCGCACGCGGCGACGAACGCCAGGACCCGGAGAAATCTACGCGAGCGGCGGCACGTTATCTTCGTCAGCTCTATGCACTGTTTGGTGACTGGAGCCTCGCGCTCGCGGCGTACAACGCTGGCGAAGGGCGCGTTGCGCGGGTTATCCGGACATCCGGCGTCCGCGACTTCGAAACAATGGCGGTTCGCGGCCTGTTGCCGTCAGAGACGATCGAGTATGTGCCGAGGGTCTATGCAGCGGCGCGACTCATCGGCCTCGGACACCCAAGCCACGGCGCGCGGGCGGCGCAAATCCCGTAGTTCGGACTTGGAAGGAGAAAGACGATGCACGGACGCATTCGACAACTCGTGATCACAACGGCTGGGCTGACTTGTATGACAGCTGCCGTGTTGGTGACCTGCTTCGACGCGGCTGCACAGTCGGGTGCGCCTCCGGCAGCAGTCGCGACATTCAAGGTTGCCCACGACCATGCAGTCGGATCCGGCGAGGGTGAACTGACGGTCACGGTGGAGGGCTTTGAGTACCGCGGAACGGGTGAGAAGGAAGCGCGCGACAGCCGGACCTGGCGAGATGACGATATCAAGCGCATCGAGCTCGACGCGGACCGGATCAAGCTCTACGTCTACGAGGCCGCACGCATACCGTTGCTCTCACCGATTCCGCCGTTCTCGCACGACTCAAAAGCCGTTCACAGTGGAAGCGAACGCGAGTGGGAGTTTCGTCTGCTCGGCGGAAAAGTCGACGGGCAGCTCGTGAGCGCGCTGCTCGAACGGTTCAAACGGCCGATCGGGACGACCGTTTCCCCGCATGAGGGTGCCGATGTTGATTGGCTCGTGTTCGAGATTCCAGTCTTTCACCGTCATCGGACAGGTGGCGAGTCCGGCGTTCTGCGGGTCTTTGAGCACCACATAGCGTTTGCAGCTGACGTTCCCGGACACTCGCGATGGTGGCGCTATTCTGACCTTCGAGACATGAGCCGGCTCGGGCGGTTCCAGTTCGAGATCTCCACGTGGGAGGACCAGTTCGGACTGGACGGGAAGAACTACGTGTTCGACCTCAAACGCGTGATGTCCGATGTCGAGTACGACCAGCTCTGGAAGCGACTCTATACGCCTGCGGTGCCGCGCTAAGCACCGCGGTGCAGAGCCGATCCCGTCAGGGATCGGGGTAACATCACGGCTCGCGAATCGGCAGGTTCGCCCGATCGCTCACGCGATTGGCTCTGCGGCCACTCTCAACGCGGAGCCCGCGAAGCCGGCGTCTCTACCGCCAGCCCTGGGTGAAGCGAGCGCGAATGCGCGAGCGAACCCGGGGATTCCGAGAGATTGCATTCGAGCCCGCCGCAGGCGGGCGGCTCACCACATGAGAGCCGCCTGCTGACGCAGGCTCGGCGGCTCATTTTGGCGGACACCCACGGTTTCGCTCGCGTTGCTCGCTCCACCGTGGGCTATCTAGAGAGTCGCCCGCTTCGCGGGCTGACGGCACTGCACGGTCGATCGGCTTTGCGCTGACGCTGCACCCCGAGCGCGATGCGGCCCATTGGCGTGGGGAATTCCTCTCAACCCGCGGCGAACCGGATGGTTCCAGGCCCGCACACGGCCGTATCCGCGCGGAACGCTACTTGCGTCATCCCTCTGGATAATTCCCTGCACGCCCTTAACACGGCGGCACCGCTTGAAGGAGCACTGATATGCGACTGACATCAACATCGGGCATTCTCCGCGCCGTCATACTCGCCATGTGCGCCGCGACGGCCGCATCCGCCCAGATGGGCGGCGGCATGGGCCACCACGGCAACGGAAACGGCAATGGAAACAGCAACATGGGACGAGGCATGGGCGGCGTGATGCTCACGAGCGGCGGCACGCCGTATCGCAGCGACCGCACGATCGTCCGGATTGATGACGCGCAGGCGATCGCCGAACGCTACCTGAACTCCCTTGCGGCATCAGGTCTCGCGCTCGACGAGATCGAGGAGTGGGACTACAACTTCTACGTCGTCGTGAAGGAGACCGCGGCGCCCGAGTACAAGGCATTCCAGCTCCTGATCGACAAGTGGACCGGCGCCGTCATGCCCGAACCGGGTCCCAACATGATGTGGAACCAGAAGTACCGCATGCGCGGCGGCATGGGTCACCTCGGCCAGCCCGGGCAGGGAACCCAGCCGATGCCGATCACGGTGGGCGAGGCAAACGCGGCGGCGATGCAGTTCCTGAGGGAACGGACACGTTCTATGGGTACTACAACGTCGACGTCACGGACAGCGCGACCGGCGTGAAGCTCGGCATGCTAAGCGTCAACGGACAGACCGGCCAGGTCTGGTATCACACGTGGCACGGCGCGTTCATCCAGGGGCGCGAGATCGGGTAGAAGAGTCAACGCAAAGTCGCGAAGGCCGCAAAGACCGCAGAGCCAGTAGTTCTGAATGAACCTGGCACTCTGCGTCTTTGCGTCTCTGCGTGGGGTTCTGAAGGCGATAGTTCAGTGACTACACGCGTCGCAATGCTTGCCGCGCAAGGCGTCAACCCCTTCCCTTGCAATGATCGGGACCATGACGAGGCTCGCGACTGGGTCAGCCCACCACCAGCCGAGCGCCGCGTTGAGCCCGAGTCCGGCCAGCACGATGGCTGACAGCCACACGCAGAGGTCCGTCTGACGCGAATCGGCGTGAAGCGCACGGCTCTCTATCGCCGCCGCTACGCGGCGCTTTCCCCGCGCAAGCATCGGCATCACGATGAGTGACAACGCGGTTATCACGATCCCCACAGGGCTGGCCGAGGGCTCGTCCCGCGTGACGAGTTTTGCCAGTGCCTCACACGCGACATAGACCGCAAGCGCAATGAACGCCCAACCAACGAGTTTCAGCGCCACGCGCTCGCGTCGTTCACCACGCTCGCCGTCACGAAGCCGCCACAGCAGCACCGCCCCTGACGACGTCTCGATAAACGAATCAAGGCCGAAGCCGACCAACGCGACGCTTCCAGCCATAGCGCCCGCCCCAATTGAGACAAGCCCCTCGATCACGTTCCACACGATGGTGAACAGCTCGAGTTGGCGGCCCTTCCGAACGGCGTCAGCGCGCAGGCTGGTCGCAGTACCGTCCGAAGCCGCCAATCCAGTCGAATCGCTCGTCGTGTTCACGCGTTACCCCAGGACCAACTTGCAGCTGCACGGGTATGCCGGGTCGCCCGTCTCGAGCTGCAACGTCGCGTGCTCGATTCCGAACTTCTCGTGCAGCGTGTGGCACATCTCGGCGATCAGCTTGTCGTCGCAGTGCGTGCCCGCCACGACGAGATGCGCGGTGAGCGCCGCCTCGGTCGTGCTCATGCCCCAGATGTGCAGGTCGTGCACACCGACGACTTCCGGCACCTCCAGAAAGTGCTCCGTGACTTCACGGATCTCTATGCCGTCGGGCACGGCATCCAACGCCAGGTTCACCGAGTCCCTCAGCAGACCCCACGTTCCAACAACGATAACTGCCACTACGGCAATACTTACGACAGGATCGATCCACAACCACCCGGTTGCGAGCATCACCGCCCCGGCAATCACCACGCCAAGTGACACGCCGGCATCGGCGGCCATGTGCAGAAATGCGCCCTTGATGTTCAGGTCGGACTTCCGCCCTGCCGCGAAGAGCAAGGCAGTGATTGCATTGACAGCAATGCCGATCGCGGCGACGACGATCACGGTCATGCCTGCGACGGGCTCGGGCTGGCGCAACCGTGTAATCGCCTCCCATCCGATCGCGCCGACGCTGAGGAGCAACACGACCGCATTCCCGAGCGCAGCGAGGATCGACGAGCGGCGCAGGCCGTACGTCCTGTTCGCCGTCGGCGTTCGCGTCGACAGGATCGCGGCGCCCCACGCGAGCGCGAGGCCGAGCACGTCGCCCAGGTTGTGGCCTGCATCCGCGACGAGAGCGAGTGAATTGGAGATTCTTCCGTAGGCGAATTCGATGACGACGAACGCGAGGTTCAACGCGATCCCGATTGCAAACGCCCGCCCGAACCTGCCCGGTGCGTGCGAGTGGTTGTGGCCGCCGGATTGATGGTCATGTGCCATGGTTGAATTCCTTGTTCAGATCGCGGCATCGCCGGTTTCGCCCGTCTGCACACGAACGGCGTGCTCGACGGACCAGACAAACACCTTGCCGTCCCCGCGACGACCAGTGTGAGCCGTTCGGACGATTGTATCGACGATCCGATCGACCATGTCGTCCCGTGCGACGATTTCGATACGGACTTTCTTTACATACTCCACAAAGTCCTCGATCACACGATGCGGCGCGCCCGGATCGTGTGAGCTCTTCTCGCGCCCAAACCCTCGCACATCCGTCACGGTCATGCCCGGGAGCCCGCTTAGCTCTTCAAGCGCCCGCGTCACCTTGCCAAGCATGAAGGGCTGAATCATCGCCGTGATCATCTTCATCGTCATACCCTCCCTTAGAACTCGACCTCGTCGCGCTCGAGCCACCCGTAAAGCATCGGCAAGACGAGGAGCTTGAGAACTGTCGAGACAATCAGGCCACCAATAACGACTGTCGCCAACGGCCTCTGCACCTCGGCGCCCGCCGATGTCGCGAGCGCCATTGGAACAAAGCCAAGCGAGGCTACCAGCGCGGTCATCAGAATCGGGCGCAGCCGTCCATCAGCACCCTCCTTGACCGCCCTCTCGACCGGCATTCCCTCGTCTCGGAGCCTGTTGATATAGCTGACCATTACGACGCCATCGAGCACGGCGACGCCGAACAGTGCGATAAAACCGACACCGGCAGAGATCGAGAACGGCATCCCGCGTATTGCGAGGGCAAAGACACCGCCGATAACCGCAAGAGGGATGCTCGTATAGATCAGCAGGGCCTGCTTGCCCGAACCAAATGTCGCGAAAAGAAGTACGAAGATCAGAAACAGCGCGAGCGGCACGACGACGAGGAGCCGCGACGTTGCACGCTGAAGATTCTCGAACTGTCCGCCCCACGTAAGGTAATAGCCAGGCGGTAGCGTTACGTCCCGTCCCATACGCGCCTGCGCTTCCTTGACAAAACTTCCAATGTCGCGCCCGCGGACGTTCAACTCGATCCCGATCCGTCGTCGCGTATCGTCGCGGGAGATTTGGGCCGGCCCTTCGACAAGGGTCACGGCCGCGATCTCCGAGAGCGGTACACGTGCGCCGCTGGGGGCAGTGACCAGGAGCTGGCGAATCGTCTCGACATCCCGGCTTGTTGCCTCGTCCAGCCGAACGACGAGGTTGAATCGTTGTTCGCCTTCAAACACGACGCCCGCCAGCTTGCCGGCCACGACCGATTCAACGAGGTCATTCACGTCTTCGACGTTGATCCCATATCGCGCGATCGCCGCGCGATCAGCCTTGATCTGGAGCTGCGGGAGACCCGTAACCTGCTCGACTTTGACGTCTTCCGCACCAGGAACTTTCGACACCGCCCGTGCGATCACGTCGGCAGTTTCACGAAGCGTGTCGAGATCGTCGCCAAACAGTTTGATCGCCACGTCCGACCGCACGCCAGAAATCAACTCGGCGACCCGCAGTTCGATGGGTTGGGAAAAGCTGAAGACTGCGTCCGGCACGTTGTCCTCGAGTGCCTTCGACATCTTCTCGACAAGCTCCTCACGTGTCTTTGCGCTCGTCCATTCAGACGGCGGTTTGAGCGCAACATACAGATCGCTCAAGTCGACGCCCATCGGATCGGTCGCAACCTCGGCTCGCCCGGTCTTGGATACGACCTTTGTGACCTCCGGAAACCCGCGGATGATACGCTCCGTTTCACCGGCAATCTCAAGCGACCGTGTGAGCGACACACTCGGTAATCGTCCGATTTGTATGGCCAGCGAGCCTTCGTCGAGCCGCGGGATGAACTCCGCGCCGAGAAATGGGAACACGACGGCGCTCGCGATGACGAGCAGTGTCGCCATGGCGAGCGATCGCGCACGATGGCGCATGACGAAGTCGAGCGCTGGACGGTACCACCGCCGCGCATAGCGAATCGCGATGCTCTCGGTTTCGGCAACGTGTCCGCGCAAGACGAACGTCAACATGGCTGGAACAAACGTGAGCGACAGAATAAGCGCTCCCACGAGCGCAAAAACGACTGTCAGCGCCATCGGCTTGAACATCTTCCCTTCGATTCCGGTCAGCGAAAGAAGCGGGAGGTAGACAATCGTGATGATGCCGACGGCGAACACGACAGGACGCCCGACTTCGAGACACGCATCGAGTATGGTGCGTTCGGGTGGGTCGTGCGACCCCGCATGCTGCGCCTCCGCTCGCCGTCGCACAGCGTTCTCGACGACAATGACAGCACCGTCGACGATCAGGCCAAAGTCGAGCGAGCCGAGGCTCATGAGGTTACCCGACACTCTGAAGACGACCATGAGAATTGCTGCAAACAGCATGGATAACGGAATCACTGCAGCAACGACCAATGCTCCGCGCCAGTTGCCCAGCAGCAGGATGAGAACGAGGATCACAAGCAGGGCGCCCTCGATAAGGTTGCGGGCAACAGTGCGAATCGTACGGTCGACAAGCTCTGTGCGGTCATAGAAGGGCACGAGGTTTACGCCCTTTGGAAGCGTCTTCTGGATTTGCTCGACGCGCTCCTTGACCCGGTCGACGACGGCGCGGGAGTTCTCGCCCTTGAGCATCATCGCGATACCCGCAACCATCTCGCCCTCGCCGTCGGCTGTCACGGCACCCTGCCTGACGGTCGCGCCCGTGACGACGTCACCCAGGTTCCGCACATATACTGGAACGCCTTCAGGTCCCGTCTTCACGACGATGTTGGCGACGTCGTCCAGCGACTCCACCAATCCGATTCCACGCAGGAGGTACTGCTCCTGGCCGTGCTCAATGTACGCGCCACCCACGTTCGCATTGTTGCGCCCGACGGCCTCGAGTACGTCGCGAAGGCTCAATCCATACGACTGGAGTTTTGCGGGATCAAGCCGCACTTGATACTGCTTCTCGAGTCCGCCAAAGCTGTTGACCTCGGCGAGACCCGGCACGCTCAGCAACTGTCGCCGCACGCTCCAGTCCTGAATTGTGCGCAACGTAGTTGCGTCGTGTCCGCTGCCAGGCGAGGCCTTCAGCTCGTACTGATAGATCTCGCCAAGCCCTGTCGAGATCGGCCCCATTTCGGGAGATCCGATGTCTACCGGAATCTCGTCACGCGCCTGCGAGAGCCGTTCAAGCACGAGCTGCCGAGCAAAGTAGATGTCCGTCGAATCGTCAAAGACGATTGTGACTGCCGACAATCCGAACTTCGACACAGACCGGATCTCCTGGATGCCGGGAAGCCCGGACATGGCCACCTCAACAGGAAACGTGATCTGCCGTTCAATCTCTAGCGGCGCAAGTGACGGCGCGCCAGTCAGTACCTGTACCTGCGTATTCGTCACGTCAGGTACGGCATCGATTGGCAGACGTTCAAAACTGTAGATCCCTCCAGCTGCCATGATCAGGACCATGAGCAGGACGAGAAGCCGCTGGCGGACGGAGAAGCGAATGAGTGCGTCAATCATCTGATGCCTACTCCTCTCCGAGTTCGCCCTTCATGAGCTGCGTCTTGAGCGTGAAACTCCCCTTGGACACGACATTCTCGCCCGCCGTGAGTCCCGCCAGGATGCGGTGGTATCCATTCAACTCCCCGCCGAGTTGCACATCCCGGACGTCGAAGTGTCCAGGCTCATCGCCCTTTGGAACAAAGACGACAGTTCGCTCGCCGATTCGTTGGATTGCGTCCGAGGGCACCACTATTTCGCGTTCCTCGGATCCTCCAGAGCCTGCGGCACTTGCCTGAAATCCGACCGTGACGAACATACCGGTCTTGAGGTGGCCGCCGTCGTTCGCGACCTCGACTCGCACCCGCCCGGTCCGAGTCTGCTCGTCGAGCCGGGAATCGATGTAATTGATCTTTCCTGACAATGTCCCGATTCCTGCAGCGGAGGACTGAATCTCGGCGTGTGCGCCGACCCGCAGCAACCCCACCTGCGAATCCGGTACGTTGGCTACGACCCAGACCGTCGAGAGATTGCCTATGGTGAACAGCGGACTTCCGGCCTGGATACCTGCACCGGGATTCGCGAAACGCTCGATGACCGTTCCCGAGAGTGGCGCCCGCAGCGTCACGAGCGAAATGTCATGGTCTGCTCTGTCACGGCCCTCGCTCGAGGCTGTGTCGCCCAGAGCGCGAAGAGACTGGCGCAGGTGGTTGACCTCGGTCGTGGCTGTTGCGAGTTCGGCCTGTGCCTCCTGAACCTCACGGTTCAGCGCGATGTTGCTCTGATAGTCAAATTCGGCCTTGGCCGTCGCATACCCGGTCTCGGCCGCCGTCAGATCCTTTCCGGCGCCCGCGCCAAGCTCAATCAGTCGCTGTGTGCGCTTGAGTGTCGCCTCGGCCTCGGCGAGCTTTGCCTTGGCCGACAACACACCCGCGCGATTCTCGGCCTTCTGTACTCGCGCGACGTTTCGTTCAGCGAGCTCGCGCCTGGTTTCAGCCTCGAGAAGCTTGCCATGGGTTTCGGCCACCTCGGGGCTCGTGATGACAGCAAGCGGTGCACCTGCGCGGACGACGTCGCCCTGTACCGCATAGACCCGCTCGACGCGTCCCGACACGAGTGGCGTCACCGACTGTGTCTGTTCCTGATTTGGCTCGACGGACCCGGTCGTGCCGAGCAACGCAACCACCTGTCGCTCGGTAACCGCTTCGATTTCAATCTTCGCCGCGGCGAGTGCCGCTGGCGAAAGCGAGACCTCTTGTCCCACGCCTTCGGAGGACTCTCCTGCGTGGGCCACGTCGCCGGCAGGTTTCTCAGCTGTTTTCGTGCCACCGCAGTTGAACGAGAACATCACAAGGAGCCCTACCAATAGCATTGATCCGAGCGTCACCGAGGTCGCTCGAATTGCGCCGTTTCGATTGCAAGATTCATGTCGTCTCATTTGGGTCCTCGCGTGCCCGGTTGGGCGTCTTCATCCTCAATGGTCTCCACGACCGGCACGACGGGCGTTCGCTCCGGGATTTGAGCGGGGCCCGGCGACGCGGGCTGCGGCTCGAAGCCCGGATATGTCGGGGCTGGTATTGCCGCGGCCCTCGTTTGAGGAGGTGCGATTGCGGTGAACTCGGCTGGCATCGCGATACCAACAGCTGACTCGAGGTCAGCAAGCGCACGGTAGCGCTCAGCGAGTGCTTGGGTGAATTCGCGCTCCGAGTCAGCCAGCCTCCGCTGCTCTGCGAGAAACTCCGTTATTCGAAACGCGCCCGCCTGATAGGCTCCACGGATAGACTCGACGTTTGTTCGTGAACGGTCGAGGACACCCGATTCGTATGTCGCCGCCGCCTCGGTCGCGGCTCGATAGCGGGCAAATGCGGCAGCCACTTCGGCTCGCACCTGTCGTTCGACGGACTCACGGTGCTTTCGCGCCTGGGCGATCATCGTTGCCGCTTCAGCGCGAGCTCCCTGATTTCGATTGAATATCGGTATCGACACCGACACACCGAACGACAAGACCTTGTCGCGATCAAGCAGCGTTCCGACTGGAGTGTCGTCAAATACCGATTGACCCACGCCAAAGCCGCCAAGGACAGTCACTTCCGGCGCAGACTGTGAGCGGACGAGCTTGTAACCAGCTTCTGCGGCCTGCTCCTCGAGACGCGCGAGCCTGACGTCCGGTCGCGTGTCGAGCGCCATCACGACCGCCTCCTGCACTGTCGGGGGCGTCTGGAGTCGCAACGACACCTTCAGATCCTCGGTCGCTTGGAGAAATTCGTCCGGCGCGGCACCCGCGACAGCCTTGAGCCTGACAATCGCAGCATCGCGTTGCCCGGTCACGAGCGCCCGACGGGAGCGTTGCCGGTCGATTTCGGCCTTGAGCAGATTCAACTCGAGCGGCGAGCTCTCGCCCTCGCCGACGCGAACCTGAACGAAGCGCGCCGTCTCGGTATCAATGCGGTCGAGTTCGGTAGTCGTCGCCAGTTCACGCTCCGCCGCGATGACGTCCGCGTACACATTGCGAACCTCGACGGCAAGCCTGCGCTCCGCATCGGCGAGTGCGGCTGTCGCGGCCTCGAGTTCAATCTTCGCCAGATCGCGACGCCGGCCGCGCTGACCCGCAATCTCGACTGGAAGCGCGACGACGATCGCGCGCTCCCACTCACCCTGGCTCCCGGTGAACCGCCCCGTTGTCTGTTGGTACTGCACGGTCGGATTCGGGATCGCACCAGCCTGCCTCAACCGGCTTCGGGCACGGTCGATATCGAGCCGCGTCGCCGCCAGGTCAGCGTTTGACGCAAGTGCGCGGCGGACGAGGTCGGCGGAACTGCCACCGACTGCGCGATTTGACTGTGGTGCCGATGGAGGTGGTGCAGATCCCGTTGGCGACAATGGATCGGCGAGCGGGCGGAGCACTTGCGCCGAGCCGTGGAGCGGCGTGGCGGAAAGCAGGACGAGAAAACTGAGTACGGCGCGACGATGGCGCCTCGTGTCAACGAGGTTCATGCACGAATCCCTCTCGGACTGAAGCCCGTGTCGCCCCGATGTGCTCGATGGCGGCTGGGCGTAAATGCGACCCCGGACTGGCGTACGCGCGATCGGACCTGCGTCCATCGGAAATCAGGCGCACGTGCGTCCGCGAACCGGGGTTATGTGCGAGGAATCAGACGAACCGAGGGGGACGGAACAACCCGGGTGAGGGCGGTTCCATGGTGAGCTGACACGTTGCGGATGTCTGCGAGACGATCGGCGAGAATATCGCCGGTCGGAATACGGCCGGCGCAATCAGGTGCGTACAGCAGCAGAAGCAGTCTTCGTCGTGCGTGGCAGGACTGTCCGACGTGCGGTCCGACGTCGTGGCACTCATGACCGGGTTGCGACGCTCCGCTGCTTCACGGGTCGATGCGAAAACGTGTGCCGGAAGCCCGACAATATCCTCCGAGCAAATGTCTGGCGACGCGAGATCGAAGGCCGTGAACGCCAAAAAGAAGAGCGCCACGGCCTTGTACAGGCCAGACGTCAGTCTTCGTCGCGGCATGGTTCCCGTGGACTTCATCGGCAGCGCGAGACGTTAGCACTATCGTATCTGCGCGAGCAATGTGGGAGAGGCATCTTCCGTTCTGTGCGTTGTCGGACAAGGGCAACGGGCAGGGTGACGCGCGTGCAGTCTGCGACGCAGAGCCGATCCCGTCAGGGATCGGGGAGACCGCATGCCGGCAGATCCGTCGGGTTACCCCGATCGCTCACGCGATCGGCTCTGCGTTCAACGTACCTGCAGAGCCGATCCCGTCAGGGATCGGGGAGACCGCACGCCGGCAGATCCGTCGGGTTACCCCGATCGCTCACGCGATCGGCTCTGCTGTACGGTCGCGAGTTGCCGGTGTCGCGATGCGGGAGCCCGCTTGAGCGGGCTTCCCCGACGGGCATCTAGCCCGGCGGTTGTACCGCCGGGCGGCGCTGCAACAAGACCGTGGAAGGGCGCTTCAGCGTCCTTCTTCCGGAGTTATGCTTCAGCCCCTTCCGACTCGATTCGGACTCGGCTCAAGCCGGTCCGCGCAAGGCCGTTGAAACGGCCTCGAACTTCCTTTCTTGGCGAGCCCCCCGGCCGTACAACGGCCGGGCTACATGCCCTTCGGGGAAGCCCGCTCAAGCGGGCTCCTGTTCCAAACACCACTCACCCGTCCTCTCGAGCCGCGTTACACAATGGATGCGGCTTGCCCCGGAACACGGTTTCTCGCACGATCGGGTTTGCCGCTGACGCAGAGCCGATCCCGTCAGGGATCGGGGAGACCGCACGTCGGCAGATCCGTCGGGTTACCCCGATCGCTCGCGCGATCGGCTCTGCGTTTGGCTGAGCGCATCGCCCAGGCGCGAAAGACCCTCGACGAACACGCCCGGATCGCACGTCAACCCGATCCGCATGTGTTCGGGTGCGCCAAAGAACCTGCCCGGCACAACCGACGTCTCGTACCTCTCGCGCAACACTGCGCACAACTCGTCGACGCTCCCCGACACCAACCGCGGAAACACCGTCGTGCCATACGAGACGTCGGCGCACACGAGATCCGAACGCGTCGCGAGAAACTGCCCAAACGCGCGCCGGTTCGTTTCAATGAGTGCGCGCGCCCGCTCGCGAAACTCTCCAAGATGCCGGAATGCCACGACGCTCAACCGCTCCGCCGGATGTGCCGCGTTCACGCCGTAGAGGTCATTCAGCCGCCACATCCGCTCGGCCAGCTCCCGGTCGGCGAGAACCCATCCACAGCGCAGACCGCTGAGCCCGTAGATCTTCGTCAGACTGTTCGTGACGACGAACTGAGGCCCAAGGTGGGCCGCGGCTGGCACCGCGGCGTCAAACACCGCGTCCAGGTAGACCTCGTCGACCAGCACGCGCGCGCCCGAGCGCGCGGCAATCTCGCCGATCCGCTCGAGCGTCGCCGTATCTACCAGCGCGCCGGATGGATTGTGGAGATTTGTGAGCACGACCAACCGCGTGCGCGGTCCTGCCAGTCGATCAACGTCATCCGGATCGACGGCGAAGTCGTTCTCGAATCGCCGCTCGACAAACCTGATGTCGGCTCCGAGATACCGTGCCGCCGCGACGATCGGTTCGTAGACGGGCATCTCGACGATCACCTCGTCGCCCGGCTCGACGATCGCCGCCATCGCCAGGTGGTTCGCCATCGACGTGCCTGCCGCCGCAACCACATTCTCGACCCCGACGCCGCACTTGGCCGCAATCGCTTCGAGCAGCGGCGCATATCCGTACGCATCCGTGTTCGTCAGTTCGAGATCGTCGACCGAGAACGGAAGCTTCGCAATCGGGACATTCGGCATCCCGCTGACGGCGAGGTTGTATCGCGCCGACGACCGGGTCTTTGCCCAGTGCATGTACTCCGAGCTCATCGTGCGACCGTGCGACCTCATCGCCGTGAAATCCACCACCGCCTCAGAAAGTAGACGGGAATTCCCGTGCACACCAGCACATACCCGATCACCGTGTTCCCCGGATACTTGATCACGGCGTTGATGACGACAAGCCAGCTCGCCGTGATGAAGAACAGCGTCGTCCAAGGATGCCCGGGCACGCGCATGAACGGCGGCTTCTCGGCCGCATCGATTCGGCGCAGCACGAACAGGCTCGCCGCCGCGAGTCCAAAGTTCAGGTAGTCGACCGACACCACGTAGTTCAGGATCTGCTCGTACTTTCCAGACGCCGCGATGACCATCGCGAACACGCCCTGCAACGCGATCGCGATGACCGGAACCCGCGTCTTTGGGTGGAGCCAGCCGACGCTCTTCAGGAACAGGCCGTCCTCGGCCATCGCATAGTAGACCCGCGGATTCGTCAGCATCCCAGCGGCCAGGAATCCGAACGTCGAGACCGCGATGCCCACCGCGATGAACCGTGCGCCCCCGTCGCCGAACGCGCGCCGCATCACCTCGGACGCAGGCGTGTTGGTCGCGGCAAGCCCCGCGACGCCAAGCGTGTGCATGCAGACGTAGCTGACGGACAGATACAGGATGATGACGCCGATTACGCCGATGACGAGCCCGCGAGGCATGTCGCGGCGCGCGTCGTGCAGTTCGCCCGACACAAAACCAGCCGAGTTCCAGCCGCCGTACGCGAACAGCACCGGCACGAGCGCGGCCCCGAATGCGGTCAACAGACCCACGTCGGCAGGGCGGTCCACCGCGACCGCGGCAGCTGAAGGCGCCGCGGGAGTCCAGAAGAGCCCGACCGCCACCAGAGCGACGATCGCGCCGATCTTCAGCACCATGAAGACGTTCTGCACGGTCGATCCGACGCGCACGCCGAGACAGTTGACGAGCGTCAGGATCGACAACGCGACGATCGCGATCACCCAGTCAGGCGTCGCCACGCCGGTCAGCTCGATGAAGTAGCGGGCAAACGTGACGGCGACCGCGGCGATTCCGCCCGACTGCGTGACGAGCAGCATCGACCAGCCATAGACGAACGCGACGCCGGGATGGAACGCCTCGCGGAAGTACGCATACTGGCCGCCGGTCTCCGGTCTGCGCGCGGCGAGCTCGGCAAAGACAAACGCGCCCGCAAGTGCAACGAGCCCGCCGAACGCCCACGCTCCGAGCACCAGCGTGGGCGTCGTGACGAGGCGCGCGACCACCGACGGGTTCATGAAGATCCCCGCGCCGACGATGCCGCCCATGACGAGCATCGCGGCGTCGAACAGCCCCAGCCTGCGCGCAAGACCCGGCGTGTCGTCAGCGGCCATTGCGCCGCACGGTAGCACAGGCGCGTATTATGTACACGCGCTGGCTCGTCACCGTCGCGGCCTCGCCTTTCGCCGCTCGAGCATCAGGTTCAGTCTGAGCCGCGCCTGCTCGACGCTCCGAGTGAGCGCCTCGCGTTCGTCCGCATTCCGGCTGGCGGCGAGCGCTTCGCCGAGCTCGCCGATCTCGCGCAGAAGGGACACTTCGTCCGGCACGAATCCGCTGTTCTTCAGCACGCCGTGCGCGGCCCTCAGATCTTCCGGCGCGGCAAAGTACTCGGTGTGGTCCAGCGGCCGGCCCGCACCCTTCAGGTTCTGAAATTCGCCGTTCTCGATGGCTTCGCGGATGCGTGCTTCCGCCAGACGTTCGAAGGGCATGCGTCCGGATACCACGAACGCGGGCGCCCGGGCAAATCCGTGCGCGGACCGGTGCGGATTCACGGCGCAGGCGCGTCTCCGGCATGGCGGCCACTTGTGCTAGTATCCGGCGGCCGGCGCACGGCAAATGCGCTGAATCCCTCCCTGGAGATACTGCTGTGAAGAGAATGCTTTTTTCGGGCGTCGTGCTATCGGTCGCCCTGGCAGGATTTGGTTGCGGAGCCGAGCCAACCAAGGCGCCCGCGCCTGCGGCCAACAAGAACGCGGCGCCCGTCGCAACGAACACCGCGCCGGCAGCCACGGCCGGCACGCCGGTGAAACTCGACGAGGCCGGGCTGTCGTATGTCGTGCCGACGGGCTGGTCGTCCGAGACGGGCGAGGGCTACGCGCTGGTTGCATCGGGCGACAAGACGGTCCGGATCGCGCTCCTGATCCCGAAGGAGGGCAAGACCGAAGCGACGCAGGCAGCGATCGAAGAGGCCATCAAGGACGTCATCAAGAACGCGAAGGCCGACGGCAAGCCCGAGGAGACGACGCTCGACGGCATGCCGGTATCGAGAGTCACGGGAACCGGCGAGCACGACGGCAAACAGGTCAAGTGGGTCGCGAGCCGGATCCAGGCCACGAAGACGCTCTTCGTCATTGCGTTCGGCACACCCGACGACATGCAGAAGCATCAATCCGAGATCGATTCGCTGCGCGCAAGCGTCAAGAAGATCGGGTAGTTGGGTTCGCAGCCGGAGCCGCCGCCCGGCGACTCCGGCTGCGATGTCCTGAACGTGTCGGCACTCGATCCAGGAGCACGGGACGAACAACTCAAACGTGAGTTGTCGCGGCTCTCGATCGGCCTGCTGGCGATCAACGGGCTGATCGGCGCGGGAATCTTCGGCCTGCCGTCGGAAGCAGCAAAGCTCGTCGGTCCGTATTCCCCGGTCGTGTTTCTCGTCTGCGGTCTGCTGATGTCGACCGTCATGGTCGCGTTCGCACAACTGGCCAGCTACTTCCGCGGCACCGGCGGCCCGATCCTCTACACGCAGACCGCGTTCGGCAGGTTCGTCGGATT
>JBGAKX010000042.1:0-34097 GCA_044224215.1 Blastocatellia bacterium | reverse complement strand
ACCGGGCCCGACGTCGACTTCAGATCCGCACCCATCTCGTTCGCAATGATGACAGCGAGCGTCGTCTTGCCGAGCCCGGGCGGGCCGTACAGGAGCGTGTGATCGAGTGCCTCGCCGCGACCGAGCGCCGCCTTCACGAAGATGCCGAGATTCCCCGTCACCTTCATCTGCCCGATGTATTCGCGGAGCCGCTTTGGACGCAGCGTCTGTTCGTACGCGAGCTCGTCGCTGCCGCTCGACGCGCGCTCGACGAGTGGATTCCCGGCGCGTTCGGTCATGGCGTTCACTATTGCAGACACCGGAGGACCGCGTCAAAGGTGCGGTCACCAGCCGGCACAATTGAGGTAGACTCGAAGGCCATGCGCCAGAAGCCCGAGTTCTTTGACGATACCGATATCGTCCTGATCCACATCGGGTCGACCCTTCGCGGATCGCTCAAGCTCGAGGCGCTACTGACCGAACGCGGCTTTGACTACGCGGTCGAGACCGATAGCTACCGCAGCGGCCTGATCTTCCGCTCGGAGCGTGTTGGAGCGTTTTTCTACGTCGCTGTCCGCGACGCAGCTGCCGCCAGGGACCTCATGCGCCAGCACCGCTTCAAGATCGCCACCGACGACGCTCCCCGGATCCCGTAAATCCTCGTCGAATCCCAGGCTCGTAGTACATCAAGTATTAAAGCCCCGGGGCGCTTTTGCCGATCAAAGGGGTGTATGCGAGGTCCACACGGGAGAACTTCGCAGGAATAACGGGTTCATCGAGCAGGCCAGAAAGGCTGTCCGGTGGTATCAGACGAGACAACTGCCCCTGTAACTGCCTGAAAAGGCGCGGCATACGGCATGCACCCCAACGCCACGTACGCGTCGAACGATCAAACGTCATCAAGCCCTCTGGCGAGGGTCAGGTTCCTTCTCGCCGGCTGGAAGCGGCAGTACGCCCTCGCGTCGCTCAAGAGAAAACTCGCCTCCGATCCCGAAAATACGAGCCTCCTGAATCAGCTTGGAGCCCATTACGAACTCGAGGGCGACCGCGAGAAGGCCTGCGAGCAGTTCACCGCGCTTGCGCTGATCTACCGACACCGACGAGACGTCAGCGATACCGCGTACTACTGCCGCAAGCTTGAATTGCTCGGATGCCCCTATCGAGCAAAGATTTACCGTGAGCTGGCGACCTTGTACGGCGAGCTCGGCAACTACGAAAGCGCTGCTCGGGCGTGCCACCAGGTGGTCGAGCTCTACATCGCCGAGGGCCACGTAACGGCCGCGGCTGGATACGTTCGAGCGTTGCCGCAGCTCGGCCCGATTGGCGCCGCTGTGCGCTCCGAGCTCGAAATTCGCGTGGAATCGGTCAGAAAGCCCTCCACTGCACCGCTGCGGACTGCCGCCTCGACGACGCCGCTGCGCCATTCGGTGATCGATCCGTCGTTCGGAATGCCGAAGACCAACGGGAACGGAAACGGGAACGGGAATGGGAATGGAAACGGCCATCGGCCTCACGAGGCACATCGCTCGTTCGAGGAGCTGCCGCTCGCTTTCCAGCCGACGCCGCCCGAAGAGCACCCCGAGGCCCTCATCGACACGGTTGCGCTCGCCGAGCGATCGTTCGAGGATCTCGCGGAAGGCGTCGTTTCGTACGGAGGCGAGGTGTTCCTCAGCGGCACCCTGGGTCGGATCACCCAGTTCGATATTGTTCAAATGGTTGAGTCAAATAGCCTTACCGGCAGGCTCGACATCACGATTCACAACGAGCTTGGTGTCGTGTTTTTCGAGGCGGGGCGCATCGTTGCAGCGCGCTTCGGACTGCTCGAGGGGCTCGAGGCCGCGCGCAAGGTATTCCTGATCCAGGAGGCGCCGTTCCGCGTGGTCATCACGACTCGCCTCCCTCCCGACGAGTTCCGGCTGGCCACGAACACCGGATTCCTGCTCGAAATTCTCAAGACGGTCGACGAGGAACAGGCGGACGGCCCGGCGCCAGCCAGCCAGGATTACTCGACGAATCCGCTCAAGGACTCGCTGTTCACCTACTTCGACTGAGTCCTAGCAGGTTGGAATGTCGACACGGAACCCTTCCGGTCCAATGCTGATTCGAAGCTGGTCCCGTCGCGCGAACTCCCTCGTGACGTTCAGCATCATCGGTATTCCGCCGTCCACGTGTTCGATTCCGTACGCCGCGCTCTCGAACACGCCCTTGAGTCGCGGATTCGTCGCCTCGCGCAATCCGACACGCAACGATCGACGCGACAGCCCGGCTGCCGGCGCAGGATTTGCGATTTCAAGCCCGTCGTCGCGCAGCGTCACGCTGATCGGCGCGAGCTGCGCATAGTCGCGATGCACGAGCGCGTTCGCGATGGCTTCGAGCACCGGTTTCCGCGGAAGATACGGACGAGCGGCCACCGGATCGTCGCCGCGCCTTCGAGGACGCGCGTCCCACAGATCGGCGTACCGTTCGATGAACTGCAGCAGGCGGTCGTAGACCGCGGCCAGGCTGCCTGCAAACTCGACCTCCTCCACCGTCTGTCGATCACTATCGCCCCCCGTCACGCGACGCGCGGCGACCTTTGCGTGCGGAATGCGACGGGCGACTGCGGCGCTCTTGCCGAACAACAGTATCCCGGCAGTCGTTGGAACCAGCCCGTCGCCGTACCGCGTGGCCAGTCGAAGGTCGGTGAGCAGCGACGCCGTCGGGTAGTCCTCGCCAACCTCGAGCGCCGCGCCACAAAGGTCGCGCAGATAGCTCCACAGCGCGCCCTCGTCGACGTCCGAGTCGATGTGCGACGTCAGCAACGGCGCATCCTCAAATCCGCGCGCGCCCGTGCGGCCGCGGTACAGTTCGGCGATTTCGGCGCCGGTGGCTTCGCGCTTCGTCGACCCCTCACGAATGAAGTAGCGCCCTTCGCTGGTGTGATGCGGGGCGCGACGACTCTCGACTTCGATGACCACGAGACGCAGACCCGAGTCGAACGCGACCTTGTCGATTCGCGCCCAGACGCCCCCGCTGTTTGCGAGTGCGCAGATGCCGGCGGCGAGCTTTTCGGGGTTCGAAAACCGGACCTTGAATTCGAGATGGCTGTCTTCGCCACCGCGAATCGCATCCATCAGGTCGGTGCGATCGATGTGGCGTCCAGAGAGCTGCTGGTCCTTGTAAAGAGCTCGTTCGGTCGAAGGTGCAAAACGGCGACTGCGGCTGAATTTTCGCGCCATATCGGCCCCCCGGTTCGCCTTTGAATCACCTGCCGGGCGTCTCCGATGCTACCACAGGCCGTGTGCTTCGGGGTAAGCCGTTGACAAACGGCCGACGCGGCCACGAGAATCCATCGTCCCTGTAGGTCATGGCGGACAAAACAGACAAACAACCCTCGAATGCCCCAGGTGCGTTCTATGTCGACACGCAGTGCATCGATTGCGATGTCTGCCGCGACACCGCGCCCGATTTCTTCATGCGCAATGATGACGACGGGTATTCGTACGTCTTCGCGCAACCCGCGACGCCCGAGGACCTCGAGCTCTGTTACGAGGCGCTCCAGTCGTGTCCGGTCGACGCGATCGGCGACGACGGCGAGTAGGGCTTCTTGGTGAACTCCTCGGCGCGCTTGCGCGAGTCCAGGATGTCGGCGCGCCGCAGCACCATACGATACTGAGCGAGCGCCTGGTCGCGCTGGCCGAGGACATCGTGGCACTGACCCGCGCCGAGCCGCGCAAGTGTCACAAGGTCCGGATCGGCGCCTTGCCAGGTCCAGACGATCCCGTAAATGGCAATCGCCTTCTCGTTGTGTCCGCTCTCCCGGAGCGCCTCGGCGTAGGCATAGGCGACAAAGTCCTTTGCCTCCGCATTTACGCGCTGCGAGGAGAGAAGCGCGTCGTACGCCGCGAACGCCTCGTCGTAGCGCTTCATCTTGGCTAGCACGTTCGCCTCCTCGAGGGCGAGGACATAGTTGAGCGGGTACTTGGCCTTGAGTGTACGGATCACGGCGAGCGAATCCGGAAGCCGCTTCTCGCGCGCATACAGACCGATGAGGATCGTTCGAGCGTCGTCGTTTGCTCGCTTCCCGTCGGACGCGACGCGCTCGAGCTCGGTGATCCCTTGCCGCTTCGATCCGCGAACACCGCCGATCGCCGCGAGCGTCTTCACGACAAACGGGAGGCTTCCCACGACGAAATGGTACGTCCCTACCGTCAGGTAGGCGTCGGCGTACTTCGGATCGAGCTTGAGAACCTTCTCGTGCAGATCGACGGCCTTCCCCCCGTGGCTGAGCGCGGACATGAACGCCCGCGCCATGGACGCTTCGTATCCCGCGAGCACGCCGTGCGATGCGCCGAGAAAGTACATCGCGTCGATATCGTTCGGATTCGTCTTCAGGCGGGCCTCCGCGAGCGCAATGGCCTTGTCGAGGTCCTTTCGGAATGCCTGGTCAACGGCCGGCTCGACCGTCTTCTCCTTCTGCTCAAAGAACTCGTCGTTCGAATAGAGGCTCGTCGACAGCAGGCGCTTGTCGTAGAGCACCTTCAGCCACGTGTTCGTCGCCCGGTACAAATAGCCCTGGGGCAGGTCGGGCGCCGTCTTGATCAGCTCGTTGAATGCCTTGGCTGCGCCGCTGTAGTCGAGTGAAAAGATCGCGTTGAATCCGGCAACGCGGAGTCGTTCGACCTCGTCCGCCACGGAGGTTGCCGGGGCAGCCGGCGGTGCGGCTTTGCCGGTTGCCGAAGCCGTTTGTGCCGTCGCGCGGGCCGGCATCAACGCGCACAGCAAGTACATGGCGACGAGCAGGGTCCGGTGCATGTGCGATCTCACTCCTTTGACTCGACGGAAACAGGACAGTTGGCCGCTGCGGGGATCATCACGGTCAATGCGTCAGGCACAGAACGAAACTCCATCGGCAACTGTCCGATGACCTCGCCGTCGACCTGCACCCACGGACGCTCCCCGTCGGCGCTGCTCGCGCGAAGCGCGTCGGTCTTGAGGTACGTGACGTCGCCGAAACGTGTCGGATCTCCGGTCATGCAGGCGATCAGGTTCGGAACGTAACTGATGGCAAGTGTTTTCGGCGGAAAGATACACACGTCGAGCACAGGCTCGTCGATTCGCGCGTCCGGCGTCAGCGACAGGCTACCGCCGTAACGCGACGCATTGCCGATTGCGACGAAGCCCGCGTCGTACTGTGTGCCGTCAATATCGACGACGAAGGGCTCGGGCGCGGCGGAGAAGAACTTCGCCAGACCGACGAGCCAGAACGCGCCTTCGCCAAGCGTCGCCTTCAATCCGGCTCGCACGTCGCGGATGATCGCTGCATCGAGCCCGATTCCAGCCATCAGAAAGAAATATCGGTCGCCCGCCTTTCCGATCGCAATGCGCAACGGCCTGCCGTGCGCGACGGTCTCCACGACGTCGTCGATTTCGGTGGAGAGGCCAAGCTCACGAGCGAGGACATTCGCCGTTCCGGCCGGCCAGATTGCGAGCGGGGTTGCAGAGCCGGCCATTCCCTGCAGCACTTCGTTGAGCGTTCCGTCGCCCCCGGCGGCGATGACAATGTCGACGCCGTCGGCAACGTGCCGCCGTGCGAGGTCGGTGGCCGAGTTGGGCCCCGACGTCGGCGACTGGATCGCGTCGATGCCGGCGCGCGACAACGCACACGCCACGGTCTCAACCTCGGTCGCAAAGTCGCGGCGCCGATGCGATCCAGCGCGCGGATTGAAGATGAGTGCGGCGGTACGTCGCGACATTCCCACGGCCGTCCTAAGTCAACTGGTGTGCCAACGGGTGGTCGTCATCCGAAACCCGTTACGCTTCAGGTTCTTACGAATGATACACCGGCGTGGGTTGTACGCGAGCGCCGCCGGATTTGGCCGACTATCGTCCGGTGCTCAGCGTGGCGGCGGAAACAGAAACCGGAGCGCCTGGCCAAAGCGTGTGGCCCACGCGGATTCGTCGTGCGTGCCGCCTTCCACTTCGAGGTACTGGAGGTCGTTCCCCAGCGCCCACCCCTTGGCGACGAGCGCGTCGCGCAGCAGTCGTGCGTCAGGGGCGGCCTCAGGACTCTCGGACGTACCGATGTCGAGCCAGATCCGCTCCGGCGGCCTGGTGTCGAGCAAACCCACCTGCTTCACGATGAAGTGATCGTCCCACCACACCGAGGGTGACACGATGGCGAGCCTGCCAAAGGTCCCCGGGTACTTCAGGCCGAGGTACATCGTGACGAGGCCGCCGAGCGACGAGCCCGCAAGCCCTGTGTGCATCGCGTCCGGCATCGTGCGGAACGTGCGGTCGATAAAGGGCTTCAACTCCTCGACGAGGAATCGTCCGTATGCATCGGCAGACCCGCCGCGGTCAGCGGGCACGGAACTGGCCTGGGCGCGCGCGGTAATGGCCAGGGGCGTAGTCGGCAACACGGTGGTCCGGCGTGCTTGCGACGCCGACGATGATGACTGGCGCGATCCGGCGAGAACGGATCAATCTCACGGCGGTCTCGTCGACCTGCCATTCGGCGCCGTAACAACTCTGGCGTCGAACATGATTCTGACCGTCGCGCAGGTAGAGCACTGTTCTGACGCTGTGGCGGCTGCGTACCTGGAGTATATGGCGCACGCGTCACGGTCCTCGGCGAAACGTACTTCGAAGCAAAATCGCGATATTGATTGTGGGCGTGGCGAGCGTCTGTGGAAAGTCCGGCCCGGCGGCGTTGAATGCGCGTGTTAACGTCGACCGGGGCGACGTGAGCGGCAATGGACGGTTGCCGTCGCTCTCCCACCCGTCGTTCGATTGTCCGTTCCGTCAACCTTGAACTTGTACGAGACGAACGCGGATCGCCCACTGGGTCGGTCAAATCGAACTTTCGCGACGTAGATGCCGTCGCGGTCCGGATCGGTCGCGGGAAGCGTCACGCCCCACGACAACGGCGGCGTGCCGCCACGCAGTCCAACGGTCTCGGTCGCCGGATCGAACCACCCGTCGCGGATGGGCCCGCGCATGTCGATCCGGACGGTGACCGTGGCGGACGCGGCGGCGACCGACAACGACGTCGCCGCAATCAACGAGAGTGCGAGCAGCGCTCTGCGGATCGTCGACAGGTTCATTTCGCGCCTCGGGCCGATGGTTCCAGGACTACTCGATCTGGTAGTTCGGCGATTCCTTGGTGATGAAGACGTCATGCACGTGTCTCTCGCGGAGTCCCGCGGGACTGATGCGGATGAACTGCGTGCGCTCCTTCATCTCGGCGATCGAACGGCATCCGCAGTAGCCCATGCCTGCCTGCAGTCCGCCGACAAGCTGGATGACGAGGTTTGCAAGCTGACCCTTGTACGTCACGCGGCCTTCGATTCCCTCCGGGAACCAGCTTGGCCGGCCTCGCCACTTCACGCAGCGTCCTTGCCGCCTTCCTTCATCGCGGCGACTTGCTCGATGTTGCGGCATGTCCTGGAAGCCGCGTCCCTGGTGCGAACGATCTCGCCGGGCTCTCGTCAGTTCCGGCGAACAGCGAACCGATCATGACGCAGTCGGCGCCGGCCGCGATCGCCTTGGCGACGTCGCCCGAGAACTTGATTCCGCCGTCCGCGATCAGCGGGACCTCTGTGCCGCGAAGCGCTCGTGCGGCCTCCGAGATTGCGGTCAACTGGGGCACGCCGGCGCCGCTCACGATACGCGTCGTGCAGATCGAGCCGGGCCCCATGCCGACCTTGACGGCGTCCGCGCCGGCGTCGACGAGCGCACGCGCGCCGTCGTAGGTCGCAACGTTTCCGGCGACGATGTCGACGTTGTCGTGCCTTCGCTTGGGTTCGGCCACCGCCTGCAATACGCGCGACGTGTGACCGTGCGCCGTGTCGACGCAGAGTACGTCGACCCGCGCACGGATCAGCTCGTCGGCGCGCTCGACAAAATCACCCGTAGCTCCTACCGCCGCCGCGCATCGAAGCCTGCCGAGCTCGTCCTTTGCAGCAAGCGGGTACTTGATCTGTTTCTGGATATCCTTGACCGTTATCAGACCCTTCAGGCGAAAATCATCGTCGACGACGAGCAGCTTTTCGACGCGGTGCTGCTGAAGGATGCCTCGCGCCTCTCCGAGCGTGGTTCCGACCGGGACGGTGATCAGGTTGTCCTTGGTCATGATCTCGGACACGGGCAGGTTCGTGCGACCCTCGAAACGGAGGTCCCGGTTCGTGAGAATTCCGACAAGTCGGCCGCCGTCGGTCACGACGGGCACGCCCGAGATGTGGTAACGCTCCATCAGCGCAAGCGCGTCCGACACGGGCCGGTCCGGCGTGATCGTGACGGGATCGACGATCATCCAACTCTCTGAGCGCTTCACCTTGTCGACCTCGTCGCGCTGCGCCTGGATCGAGAGGTTCTTGTGAATGACCCCAATGCCGCCCTGCTGTGCGATCGCAATCGCCATTGCGGCCTCGGTGACCGTGTCCATGGCGGCGCTCGACACCGGAACGTTCAGTGTCACCCTTCGCGAGAAGCGCGTGCTGGTGTCGGCCTCGGCGGGAAGAACGTCGCTCAGCGCCGGTAGCAGCGAGACGTCGTCGAATGTGAGCCCCTCAATCAACTGCTCGTCGAGCATGCGCGTTGCCCCTCCTCAAGGATGCCAAATAAAAGATTGAAGTCTAACAAGCGGCCAATGCGACCGCAAGGTTGGCCATCGAGAGCCGTTCGACCAGACCTGATGGTGCGGCTATGTGTACAAGTTGGTGATACGCTGGCCGCCAAGACGCATATGTCCCAATGCGATAGCCCGTTTCGAACGGCCGGACGACCGGCTGGGGGTCGATTCGAGTCACAAGGGAGAACGTTGAGATGAGACATTTCACACTTGAAGCACCGTCGCGGGATGCACGCTCGTTTGGGCGCGTGCTCTCGGTGCTCGCGGCCGCGGCGATCATTTTTCTCGCTGCGGCAATGCCGGTCTCTGCCCAGGCGACGGGCGCCGATCTGTCGGTCACGGCGACCACGTTGACCACCGAAGTGGGCCCCAACCAGATCGTGCCGTTCGAACTGACAGTTTCAAACAACGGACCTGCGAACGCGACGCTTGCAACCGTCCAGGACGTCATCCCGGCAGGGCTCGTGTACTTCTCTTCCGACATTCCTGCGGGATGGTCGCTCATTGCTCCGCCTGTTGGCGGATCGGGCACGGTGCGGATCACCAAAACGAGTTTTTCAGCTTCGTCGGTCGAGATGATGACGATTTCGCTTCGCGTCGTCTCGACGGCACATGACAACGTTCGGATCACCAACACCGTAACGGTCTCGAGCAACACGCCCGATCCGTTGTCGAGCAACAACTCGTCGTCGATCGAGCTGCGCATCGGCGGAAACAGCGTCGACACCGTCGGCGTCTACAATTCCGTCGACGGAAGCTGGTTCCTGAGGAACACGAACACGGCGGGCGTCGCAGACCTGGTCTTCACGTTCGGGGCTGGTGGCGGCACCGTCAAGCCCATCGTCGGGGACTGGAACAACGACGGCGTCGACACGGTCGGCCTGTACGACCAGAGCACCGGCGCGGTGTTCCTGCGCAACGGCAACTCGCCCGGGCCGGCGAACATCACGTTCACGTTTGGCCCCGCGGGTTCCGGCTGGCTGCCGATCGCCGGAGACTGGAACAACGACGGCTTTGACACAATTGGCCTGTATGACCCCGTGAACGGCGCATTCTTCCTCAAGAACAGCAACTCGTCGTGCCCTGCGGACGTCGTGTTCCAGTTCGGACCAACCGGTGGCGGACTGATACCGCTCGCCGGCGACTGGGACAGGACAATCGGCGGATACGATCGGACTCTACAACCCGGCGACTGCGACCTGCTTCCTCAAGAACACGAACTCGGGCGGCGCCGCGGATCTCGCCTTCGTATTTGGTGCAGCGTTGCGGCGCGTAAGCTCTCGGCGATTGGGACGCGAACGGCCAGAGCACCATCGGATCCGTTCAGACGGGTTCCGCCGCGTGGTTCCTCAGAAACGTCAACTCGCCCGGACCGGCGAGCCTGACGTTCGTATATGGCGGCACGGGACTCGTTCCGGTCGCGGGTGACTGGAACAGTTCTGATCATCGCGGTACGCAGTGCCAAGGGCCCCGGTGACGAGCACCGGGGCCTTTGCATTATCGGCGACCTCTAGAAGAAGACCTTGCCCGGGTTGAGGATGCCGTTCGGATCGAACGCGCGCTTCAGCCTCCGCATCATTTCGATCGTATCCTCAGTGAGCGCAAGCCCGAGATACGGCGCCTTCACGTATCCGATTCCATGTTCACCAGAGATCGTCCCTCCGAGCGCCACGGACGCGCGGAAGATCTCCTCGACCTCGGCCTTGGCCAGCGCCGCCTCGCGTGGATCGTCCGGATCCAGCATGACGTTCACGTGCATGTTTCCGTCACCAGCGTGTCCGAAGCACGGGATCAGAAGACCTGTCCGCTCCGAGATCTCGTCGACGAGCGCAAGCAGATCCGGGATCCTCGTGCGGGGCACGACGACGTCCTGGTTGAGCTTGCGCGGACGCAGCCGCCCGACCGCTGGCGAGATAAGGCGCCTGACGGCCCACAGCCGATCCGCCTCCTCCGCCGTGTCGGCGGTGATGATCTCGAGCGCGCCCTGTGCCCGGCAGATCCGCTCCACTTCCCTCGCCTCGCGTGCAACCTCCGAGTGTTCGCCGTCGACCTCTATCAGGAGCAGCGCGCCGACGTCGCGCGGCATCGGCTCGCCCGAATAGTCCGCGACGGCCTGAAGCGAGAACCTGTCGATCAATTCGATCTTTGCAGGGATCAACCGGTTGGCCATGATCGCCGTGACGCACTCCGCGGCGCGGCGAACGTCCGCAAAAGTGACGCTCAACGTCTGGTTCGCCTCCGGCAGCGGCAGCAGCCGGAACGTGATATCGGTCGCAACGCCGAGCATTCCCTCGCTTCCGACCATCACGCTCGACAGGTCGAACCCCACAACGTTCTTGGTCGTGCGTCCGCCCGCCCTGACTACCTCGCCCGTCGCCGCCACGAATGTCATGCCGAGGACGTAGGCTCCCGTCACGCCATACTTCACACAGCGCAGGCCGCCGGCGTTCTCGGCAATGTTCCCGCCCAACATCGATTCCTCGAGGCTCGACGGGTCCGGGGGATAGAACAGACCACGCGCCTCTACTGCGCGCTGGAAATCGGCGGTGATGACGCCAGGCTCGGCAATCGCGATCAGGTTTGGTTCGTCGATCTCGAGAATGCGGTCCATGCGTGTCACCGAGAGCAGGATTCCGCCGTGAATCGGTACCGCGCCGCCCGTGTACCCGACACCGCCGGCCCGCGGCGTCACGGGGACAGGCACTTCGTTGGCGAACCGCATGATCGCGGAGACCTCCTCGGTCGTCCGGGGCCATACGACCACCGCCGGTTGATAGGTCTCCTTGAGCGCATCCTGGCCGTACGCGTTCCGGTCGTCCTCGCTCGTCGATACATGTTCGGCCCCGACAATGGCCTCGAGACGCGCAACAATCCGATCCTGGTCCATGCGGTAGTACTTACCACAATCGTGTGGCGATTTTCGCGCGATACGAATCGGTCCTCCGCACGACGATGCATCGCCCGGTCGCCACTTCTTTACACTCGTCGCGCGCGCCGGGTAGGCTTCGCGCATGCAATCCGACACCGAACACCGTCGCGAGCGGGCATACCGCTTCGACCTCATGATTGCGACCGATTGGTGCGAGCGATTCGACGTTCTGGCCGAGCACGTCAAGATGCCCAAGAAGGGCCGGTTGCTCGAGATCAATTGCGGGACGGGCTGCGCCGCGATTGCGCTTGCAGCAACGCTCGACGAGGGCGAAGTCGTCGGCACCGACGAGGATCCGGACCGCATCGCCATCGCGCAGTCCAAGGCAGGCGTCGCATCGACGTCGAATACGCCCTGGTGGGCGAACCCGAGCGGTTCGATTTCGAGAACGACGCCTTTGACGGAGTCATCCTTGACGCAAGTCTCGTGGATCCGGACCGGCTTGGCGCAATGGCTGCCGAGGCAGTTCGCGTTGCGCGCGACGGGGCGCCGATTGCCGTGAAAGTTGCGCTGCGCGGCACGTTCGATGAGTTCTACTCGCTTTACTGGGAGGCGCTTCACGACATCGGGCTCGACGACACAGTATGGGCAAGCCTCGAAGGATTGATGAGCCGCAGACCGACGGTCCACGAGGCCCTCGACACGATTCGCGCCTCGGGAATCAAGAGTGCTTTTCCACACCGTTCGCGCGAGGAGTGGCGATTTGCGACGGCGCGCGAATTCCTCACGGCGCCGCTCGTCTCGGACCTGTTTCTGGCGGAATGGGTCGGCATTCTTCCCGAGGATCGGCAGGCGGACGTCATGCGAACCGTCGCGTCAATCATCGATCGCGAAATCGACGGGCACTACTTTGACGTGTCCGCGAGCGCCGTCGTGTTTGCCGGCCACAAATGAAATGTCGCACCGGCTCGTTCGGTGCTACGCTAGACCCATCCCCTGAAACTGGAAGACGAATGCACATTGCAGGTTTCGACTTTGACGTATCCGAGATCGACGGCTGCCGAATCATAGAGAGCACTTATCCGCCGACAATCGATGTGTCCAAGCTTTCGGCGGTCATCGCGTCGTACTACGACCTTTGGGACGAGGACATCCCGACGGCCGCACTGACAGGTCTGACGCAACTCGATGCGCTCACCGGCGACATCCGCAACATCCTGGCCTCCGTCATCCAGCGCACGGTGCTTCAGACGTCATTCGTTGGTTCCGCGTGGTACACGGGACCGCGCCCGTCAATGGCCGAGGACCTGCGATCTATCCTTCGCCAGGCGGGCCGCCCCGACACGAACGAGTTCGAATCGCGTGAAGCGGCGATCGCATACCTCACGAACCTGTTTCGCGAGCACGACACGACCGGGTCCTAGAGACCACTCTGCCGGCCGAGCGCGGGATTTCAGTGGTCGACGCCTGACGATTGTCGTCCCTCGCCGTCGATCCACGCGCGCGCCAGTCGACCTGTATTGAACGCAACCGCCGGTTGTCCCTTGCCATCGAGCGCGATGACACCGCCTCTCCCGCCAATACGCGCGGATGCGAGCTGGTCCACGGACACTCGGACTGCCGTCACGACGTCCGCGCCCGCAGCGATCTGTGAGACGACGAGCCGCGAGAGCCCGACGGTCATGATGGCCTCGCCATGACCGGTTGCCGATGCGCCGCCGCTCGCGGAATCCGCATAGAAGCCACATCCGATCAACGGCGAGTCGCCAACGCGTCCGGGGCGCTTCCCCGGGAGGCCGCCGGTCGATGTGCCTGCCGCAATGCGTCCGTTGGAGTCGAGCGCAACCGCCCCGACCGTACCTGTGGGATGCGAGGCAAAAATCGCGCGCGGGTCCCGAGCGCCATGCCTCTGCCAGCACTCAGCGCGAAGTCCCGAGACAAGCGACTCCGGAGCGACGAGCTCGATCCCCAGCTCCTCCGCGAGCGCTTCCGCGCCGCGGCCCACGACGAGGCAGTCGATCTGCGACTCCATGACCATCCGCGCCAGTGCGAGCGGATGCCGTACGCGCGTCACACCCGCGACTGCGCCTGAGCGCAAACTCGTTCCGTCCATGATTCCGGCGTCGAGTTCCGCAACGCCGTCGCGATTCAGGAACGCACCATAGCCCGCGTCGAACGACGGATCGTTCTCCAGATCGCGGATCGCTGCTTCGACGGCGTCGGTCGCAAGAACCTCCGCCACGCAGCACCTCGTGTCCGAGTTGCGCAAGCCCGAATGCACCCGCTTCGTGCGAGGGAACGAGCGCATCGGGAATCTCCCACGCGCCTCCGTGCACGACGATCGCGACCGTCATCGCAGACCCGCCCGATCACACGCTCCAAGCAGCACGGCGCGGTCGACGGATCCCACGCTCGACGACATCGGCGGGACGCGCGCCCGTGAGCCTTGAAGCAATCGATTCGGGATGACCCGGCGTAAGCAGCACGATCGATAGTTGAAGTACGCCGGTTCGCCCGCGAGCCAGTCGAAACCTCGAGCCCCCGCGAATTCGCGTGTCGGAGCCGTCGACAACCAGCACGTCGACATCGCCTCGCACCAGACGGTCGCGCGCTATCCTCCAGTTGTCGATGCGCAAAACTCGACGCTCGCGTGTTTGAAGGCTGCAGAGAGTTCGACTGCGTTATCAGACGCAACGAGAAGCACGCGCGTCGGCTTCCGGTCACCGGCTCGCCAGACGGCTTCCGCAAAGTCCTCGCGCGTGACGGGACGCGGCACGTAGGCCCAGGCGCATGCTGCAAGCGCCCTCCCACGATCGGACTCCGGTCCGATTGCAACAACGGGCGGAGCTCCCTCGACCAGGTTCGCGGCGGTCAACATCGCCCAGCCGTCCGGCGCCTGGACGTCCACGACGAGCACGGCTTGCGCATTGGCCGCGGTATTCAATGCGACACGCGCGTTGTCGAACTGCGTCACCGTGATCGCAGCGCCTGCGGCGTCCTCCGAAAACGCGATCCTGTCACGCGGCGTATACGTGACCACCGACAACCCGTGCGGCGCCGAAGGCGCCTCGGGTGCAACGTCATCCGGAGCGTCCTCGTACAGCGGGGCGTCAACGTCCACGGCGGCCTGCGGCGGATCCGGCGCGACCGATAGCGCTTCGAGCTTTGCGCGCAACTCCCGGATGATCCCGTCGCGGATCGTGTTCAGGTCCTCGAGCTCGCTCACCGTCTGCAACCGTCCGCGAAGCTCGCTGTTCTCGCTGCGCAGTCCCTGCATGTCGTCCTCAAGGAGCGCATTCGTCGACTTGAGCGACAACAGGTGGTCCTGCAGCTCGGCCACGTGCTTCATCGAGGACTCCGTCATTCGGGCGCTCGTTCGCTCGATCGTCAGGTCGCGCTCCACGATGACGAACCCCGACGGATCGCCCTCGGCATCGCGCCGCACAGTGAACGTCGCGCGCGCGGGAAACCGCTCGCCGTTCTTGCGCAGGCGCATCGACGGCCTCGCTCGGCCCGTCGACATCGCCTCCGTCAGTATCTCGACAATTCGGCCCGACTCGATCTCTTCCGGCGCGTACAGCACGTCCGCCTTCACGCGGCCGATCAGCTCGTCCGGCTCGTAACCATACGTCGTGCGCGCTCCTTCGCTGAAGACCGTGACGTTCCCCTCGAGGTCTTCGGCAATCACGTCGTACTCCGACGATCCGTACAGGATCGAGTGCAGGAGCCCCTCGACGTCGGCTCGGGTCTCGGCGGCATCCTCGAGCTGCATCAGCGCACGCTGGTAACGCGACGTCAGGTCGGCAATGCGCACCGCAACGACGGCCTCGTCCGCGAACCCCGCGAGCGCGTCCACCTCGTCGAGCGACAACGGCGTCGCCCGCAGGATGCCGAGAAGGCCGAGGACGCCGGCCGGTCCGGTCAACGGGACCGCAGCGAACGCGTCGCCGCCCACCACCGCGACTTCCTCCGGGGCGAAGAGCATCCCCGCCGAGCCACGCGGGTCTCCGACGCGGCCACACCCTCCCTTTGCGACCGCCCGGTCGCGAAACACCTCGAGCGGAACCCGCTGACCCGAGACCCTGCCCTCGGGAATGGCGACCTTCAGGTGCAGACACATCGTGCGATTCTCACACGATCTCGCCATTGCGCACCGCTCGCAGATGTCGCCCTGCTTGACGAGCCAGATCTTGCAGGAGCCCGCCGAGAGTGCCCCAAAGACCGACTGCGCCAGCCCGCGCAATGTGACGTCCAGCGTCGCACTTCAGGGCGATGCCCTCGAGCGCGCTGCGAGGGCTCAGAGCAATGTCGGTACGCGAAGCCACGGCCCGGGTATTGTAGAGCATGCACAAGTCCGATGGTCACAACGATTTGCACGGTTGTGCCGAACATCCTCCAGGGAACTTTTCCCTCGCGCCCAAGTGGCGTATAAGACCAGACTTACTCCCATGCCATCACAACGCCTGCGCACCATCCTTCGACGGACGACGATCGCCGTTGTCGCGCTGCTGCTCGTCGCAGCGGCCTGCGGCAGCTACGGCTGGTATCGCATCACACACCGGGGCCTCACGCCTGTGTCCGGCACCGTCCGGGTCGACGGCCTGTCCGCGCCGGCGACCATCAGACGCGACGGCCGCGGCATTCCGTACATCGACGCCGCCGGCGTGTCGGACGTGTATTTCGCCCAGGGTTTCGCGTGCGCGCAGGACCGACTGTGGCAGATGGACCTGCTCCGACGAGATGCGTCCGGAGAGCTCTCGGAGCTCGTCGGCGCCGTGGCGTTCGATCGCGACGCCAAACACCGGAGGCTCGGTTTTTCGCCTTGTCTGCGAGCGCGCGCTCGCGACGCTCGACGCGGCGCCGCGTGCGGCACTCGACCGGTATTGCGACGGCGTGAACGCGTATGTCGCAATGCACCGCGACGAACTGCCGGTCGAGTTCACGCTCCTGCGCTACGAACCACGTCCCTGGACGCCGGTCGACTCGCTGGTGATCGGAAAGCTGATGGCCGAGACGCTCGGATCGACGTACGAGCGGGATCTGATGCGCGCGAGCTTCAGTGATCTGGATCCTGGATCTACGCAGACCTCTTTGTCAGCCATTCACGCGACGACGTGCCGTTCGTCGGAACCGATTCGGAGACGGCAACCTGCACAGGTTTCGTCGGAGGCTTCCGGCACTTCGTCCAGCGCATTTCCTACCAGCCCGAATCGCCCGGCGACGAGATTCTCGCCGGCTCGAACAACTGGGTCGTGGCGGGCAGCCGGACCCAATCGGGAAAGCCGCTCCTTGCGAACGACCCGCACCTTGCCCTGGCGCTTCCACCGATCTGGTACGCAGCGCACCTGAAGGCCGCGGACGGCGCGCTCGACGTTGCAGGAGTCACCTTCCCCGGCGTGCCGGGGATCGTGATCGGGCACAATGCCTCGATCGCGTGGGGCGTGACGAACTTCGGGCCCGACGTCCAGGATCTCTATGCCGAGCAGTTCGACGAATCGGGCCGTCGATACCGTGCCGGTGACACATGGCTCGACGCCGACGTCCGCACCGAGCACATCCGCGTTCGAAAGGGCTCGCTCACGACAGAGTGCGACGATCGCAGCGTAGACGTCGTCACGACGCGCCACGGTCCCGTCGTCAAGGACGACACGGGCGTTCGGTTCGCGCTGCGTTGGACCGCGCTCGATCCCGTCAGCGAGCTCACCGCGTTCTACATGCTCAATCGCGCACGGTCGTGGGGCGGATTTCAGGATGCCCTTGCAGACCTATCCCGGTCCGATGCAGAACTTTGTGTTCGCCGACACGTCGGGCGACATTGGTTACACTGCGGCAGGCAACGTGCCGATCCGTCGCACGGGTTCGGGCGACACGCCGTACGACGGGGCAACCGGTGACGGCGACTGGCTCGGCTTCATCCCGTTCGATCGCCTGCCACGGGCGTACAATCCCTCGACGGGCTTCATCGCGACCGCAAACAACCGCATCGTCGGCGATTCGATTCCAGAGTTCTACACCAAGGAATGGATCTCTCCGTACCGCGCGAACCGGATCACGTCGCTTCTCGAAGCCGGGCAGCGGCTTGGCCCGGACGACATGAACGCGATCCAGAACGACACGTATTCGCACCCGGATTTCGAATTCGCCCGTGTGGCGCAAGAGATGGCAGCCGCACGGATCGCTGCCGGGGACGCATCCGCGGCTGACTGGACCGAATTGTCGGCTCGACTGCAGGGTTTTGACGGCCGCCTCGACGCCGACAGCACGGCGGCAGCGGTTGTTTCGCTGACTCGTCGCACCTTCGACGACCGCGTTCTAAAAGCAAAGCTCGGCGACCGCATGGCCGACTATGCGTGGTTCAGCCGCGAAACGCTTTACACGAACCTGATCGAAGACCGGCCGGCTGCCTGGCTCCCGTCCGATGCCCCGTCGTGGGAGCAGGTCGTGCTCGACGCGTACCGCGAGACGCGAACGTCGCTGACGGATCGATTCGGCGCCAACTCGGACGGGTGGCGGTACGGTCTCCTGAACAGTTTCCTGTTGGCGCATCCGCTCGGCCGAAACGGCGGCCCGGGCTCGCTGTTCAACCTGGCGCCGTTCGAGATCGGCGGCGGGCCGAATGCGATCAAGGCCATCGGCGTCTTGAAGGGCTGGGGACCGTCGATGCGGCTCGTCGTGGATCTCGGCGACCTGGACGCGACGACGCTCGTCCTCCCGGCAGGCGAATCCGGCCAGCCGGCAAGCCCGCACTACACGGATGAAACCGATGACTGGCGCATCGGTCGGACCCACGTGTTCCCGTTTTCCGACGCCGCGGTTGACCGTGCAACAGTCGACACGCTCCAGCTGACTCCTGCGGTTTGAGTCCGCCATGATCCGGACGTTTCTCTGCATCGAACTCCCCGAGACCTCGCGCGGCATTCTCGGCGAGGTCATCGCTCGCCTGAAGTCCCATCACGCTCCCATATCGTGGCAGACGCCATCGAAGCTGCACGTCACGCTCGTGTTTCTCGGCGACGTGTCGGAGGACAGACTGGCCGGCGTGATTGACGCTTCCCGAGCTGTCGCGCAGTCCGCTCCACGATTTTCGCTATCGATCGAGGGCCTTGGCGCGTTTCCGTCCCTGCAGCGTCCTCGGACATTGTGGGCCGGCGTCGTGGGCGATCGGACTGCGCTTGCGACCCTTGCTTCACGGCTCGAATCCGCGTTCGTCCCTATCGGATTCAACGTATCCGGCAAGCCGTATCGACCGCACCTGACGATCGGAAGGATCCGGGATGGCCGGGACGCGGCAATCGCGGCTGTCATGCGGACCGTGTCGGAGGTGGATGTTCGAAATTCGGCCTTCGACGTCCGCGAGATCGTCGTCATGCGGAGCGACCTCGCCCCGAACGGTGCTCGATACACTCCGCTCGCGAAGCTCGAGCTCGCCGGCGCATCGCCGACCGGCAACGCCGTCGAGTAAGCGCAACCGGGCGCGTGCTGCCGGCGTGTATAATGTGGCCGCTCGCGCGGCCTCGATCCACATCAACTCGGGTACACCGCCTTCGCGCGAACGTGCGGGATCCTCCTGCATCCGACATCCCTCCCAGGTCGATACGGCATCGGCGATCTCGGCGACTCGGCGTACAGGTTCGTCGACTTTCTCGTGGCTGCGGGAATGCGCCTGTGGCAGGTGCTCCCCCCTGGGCCCGACCGGATACGGCGATTCCCCGTACCAGAGCTTTTCGGCGTTTGCCGGAAACCCTCTCCTTGTGAGCCCCGACACCCTTGTCGAACAAGGCCTGCTGACACACGACGACGTGAAGCACGTTCCTCGATTTCATGCCGACCGTGTCGATTTCGGACCGGTCATCGATTACAAGACCGCGCTGCTCGCCACTGCATATGAGCGATTTCGCGCGGGCAACCACGAGGAACTTGCGGCGGAATTCGAGGCGTTCTGCCTCATGGCCTCGGGTGGCTCGACACGTACGCGATCTTTCGGACGCTGAAGGCGAGCTTCGGCGGCAAGGCGTGGGACAGGTGGGACGAACCCGTCGCGCTCGGCCATCCGTCGGCCGTGTCGGATGCGCTCGAAGGGCGCATGGACGAGATCGAGATGATCAAGTTCGGCCAGTTTCTCTTCTTTCGACAATGGTTCGCCCTCAAGGAGTACTGCAACGAACGCGGGATCGACGTCGTGGGCGACGCACCAATCTTTGTCGCGTACGACTCGTCCGACGTGTGGGCGCACCGCAGCCAGTTCAAGCTGGACGCTCGCGGCAATCCGATCGTCGTGGCTGGCGTGCCGCCCGACTACTTCAGCAAGACCGGCCAGTTGTGGGGAAACCCGATATACGACTGGGATCACATGCGCAGCGACGGCTACGCTTGGTGGATCGAGCGGATGCGCAGGCCCGCCATCGCTCTTCCGACGCGATCCAGCTCGGTACTTCAGGCTTCTGCGCCTGCTGGGAGGTTCCCGCCGGCGAAGAAACCGCAGTGGACGGAAAGTGGGTCCCGGCGCCCGGCATGGAGCTGTTCCTCGCAATTCGCGACGCGCTCGGGCGGCTGCCGATTCTCGCCGAAGACCTTGGCGTCATCACGCCCGACGTCGAAGCACTGCGCGACTCGTTCGGGTTTCCCAACATGCGAATTCTCTCCAGTTTGCATTGGTGCCGACGCGAAGTGCATCGACCTTCCACACAACTACGTCCAGAACTGCATCGTGTATACCGGAACACATGACAACGACACGACGGTTGGCTGGTACACGGATCCAAAGCGAAAGCACGCCACCAAGGAGCGCAGCCTGTGCCGCGAGTACCTGCACTCTGACGGGCTCGAGATTCATTGGGACCTGATTCGGGCCGCCTTCGCTTCCATAGCGAACACGGCAATCGTGCCGATGCAGGACGTCCTCGGACTTGGATCCGAGGCTCGAATGAATCTCCCCGCAAGCGCGAGCGGCAACTGGATGTGGAGGATGCCTCACGGAGCACTGACGACGCGGCTGAGCCGTCGTCTCCACAGGCTTGCGGAAATCTTCGGACGGCTCGAGACTGCCAATCAGTAGCTGGTGTCGAGACATGCCTGTGCATCGAATCCGTCACATCGTCTGCCTCGTCGCGATGTCGATGCTCGTGCTCGGCATGAGTGTCCGGATACGCGCCGGCGGAGAAGGTTCGTTCCAGGGCATGGATCCTGGCGAGCACGAGCGCAACGAGCAGTGGTTCTACCAGCAGCGCGCGTATCCGTTTGGCGAGATTCCGCCGGATGCGAGGCGCGTCGCTGGGGCAGTGGCGTCGAATCTCTACGGCCCGTCGCACGGCGACGTCGGCAAAGACGATTCACGTGCCACCACGTGCGGCTTCGCTGCAGCGATGGACGCCGATCGGTCCGGCGCCGACGCTTGCCGCGATTCGGACGATATCGCCGGTCAGCGGCCGTGTCTTCGCGATCGCCGTCTCGCCGGCAGATCCGAATCTCGTGTTGCTTGGCGGTACGGCAGGCGGCATCTGGCGATCAACGGACGCAGGCGTTACCTTTGTTCCGGTTTCGGACGACCAGGTCGATCTCGCGGTCGGTTCCATCGCGTTTGCTCAAAGCAGCCCGTCGATCGTCTACGCCGCGATGGGCGAAGAGTACCTGAGCAGCGGTGTCCTGAAATCGACGGACGCGGGAGCCACGTGGAACCGGGTGAACGATTCGTCGCTGACCTCGCCCGGACTCTCGCTCGACATCGAAGTGAGCCCGACGGATCCCCGTCGCGTGTATCTCGCGCAGTACGCAGGCCTCGATGACGAGGGCGACCTGCGTTCGAGCGGGGTGTTCGTCTCGGCGGACGGCGGTGTTCATTGGAGCATGACGCTTCACGGACTCGCGCGCGACATTGCCGTCGACCCGGCCAATCCGTCCACCGTGTGCGCCACCATGCAGCGCATCGACGACGGATCTGGCCGACCGCCCGGAGTGTTTCGATCGACCGACAGTGGACAGACCTGGGCGAACACCTTTACGGGTCCGTTCGACCCGGCCCGTGGTCCAACGTTCAATGTCGCGATCTCCCCGGCGGAGCCGTCGAGGGTGATGGTCTATGGCTCGGGAATATTCAGCAACCAGTACCAGAGCCGAATCGCGGCGAGCACCGATTCCGGTAAGACGTTTACGATCATCGGCGGCTCGGGGCTGCCGTCGGGAACGGTCGAGTTTCTCGAGGTGTCACCGCTCGACGCAATGAAGGCCTTCGTTGGATACGCCGGTGGGGACGTCTTTCGCACGCTCGACGGCGGAGCGAGTTGGTACTGCGTCACGCGCGGATACTGCGACGGCGTGTTCGGTGCGGGCGACAAGACCCATGTCGACATGCACAGCTTTGCGTTCTCGCCCGTCGACGCCGGGCGCGTGTATCTTGGCGGGGACGGCGGACTCTATTCGTCGGGCGACTCGGGAACGGAGTGGGAGCCGCGAAACCAGTCGCTCTCGCTGACGACGTTTCGCAGCATCGCGATCCACCCGTTGATCCCTGGACTGTCGTTTGGCGGTACACAGGACAACGGGACGCAACGCCGGCAGGCCGGAACGTCGGGCTGGCAGGAGATCATCACGGGCGACGGCGGCCAGATCGTGATCGACCCTGTCGATCCCAGCATCATGTTCACGACGTACATCTGCAGCACCGCTCTTCGCCGCCCGGTGCCAAAAGCGGTCCTACAACGGCGTCGTCGCCGAGAATTCGTCGTTCGACGAACCCAACCAGTACCCTCGCATCGCCTTCTATCCCCCGTTCGTCGGCAGCGCTACGACCGAGCGGCTGTTTTTCGGCACGTGGAGGTTGTTCGTCAGCGATAGCCTCGGGTCGCACTGGACGGCGCCCGGCGGCACGACTGGACCTGACACGCGGCGACTACGACGTGTTGAGCGCGATCGGTGTCGCGCCTCGACCAGGACGTCATCTACACGGGCTCGTCGCGCGGGAGGGTCATGCGCAGCAGCGACGGCGGCGACACCTGGAAGGACGTGACGCGCGGCCTTCCCGACCGGTTCGTGACAGGCATCACGGTCGATCGCCGGAATCCCGCCGTTGCGTGGCTGACCGTCTCCGGCTTTCGTTCGGGGCACGTGTACAAGACGATGAACTTCGGTTCGACGTGGATGGACGTGAGCGGCGAGCTCCCGGATATCCCCGCGAACGCGATGCTCCAGGATCCGATCGACCCGAACGTGATGTACCTTGCAACGGATATCGGCGTGTTTCGCAATTCTGGTGGCGGGGACGTGTGGGAATCGCTCAACGACGGGATGCCTCCGGCAGTCGTTCTCGGGCTCGCGTCGCATCCGTCGGGTCTGATCCAGGCGGCGACCTACGGTCGGGGCGCATACGAGCTTGGCGATTCGACGGAACCTCCCGTGGACTATGCGCTGTCGCTCGCAGAGCAGGAAGTCACTATCCAGCGTGGCCAGAAGGCGTCCGTCACCGTGTTGGTTGACCGCAACGCAGGCTTTGCGGAGCGCGTCGACGTGACAGCGCCCGATGGTCGATCGCTGAAGCTCAAGTTCACGCCTTCGAGCGCTTCGACGACCGGCTCGTCCGTATCGTTCGACCTCAAGGCAAGAAGAAGGGCTCGACCCCGGAACACCACATGCAGTTCGCCGGTCAGTCGCAGAGCGGCGTGCTGCGCACCGCCACACTGACGCTCACCGTGACGTAGACACGCGCTGACCTATACCTGATCGCGATTGCGCCGCGCACAGGCAGGCACGAGCCACGCGACCGCGCCCGATGCGCGAGTGGCTGTCCCGCAAGAGTCGCCGGCTCGAGCGCGCTATGGATGCCTCGGCGTGAAATCGCCGCGCCGGTAACTAGCGTACCCGGCGACCACGATCGCCGTTCCGATCACTACGATTCCAACTGGTGCAAGAAACACCGTGAAGATCATCAACATTCCGGCGAATACCGCGAGCATCGACCCAATGAGGAGTCGCGTGTAGCGATCCTCGATATGCCGCCTTTGGTGCTGTCATCATCATGCGTCAGGTATCCTACTGCCGGACTTGAAGCCTCACCAGAAGAGCCGGAGCGCCTGCTGACGTCAGCGAACCTCGCGAGTGCCCGGCGCAACGACGATCTGCACGACGGCTTCAAGGAAAAAATGGCCGCGACGACCCCACGGTCCCCGCGGCCAGCCTAGAAGGAGATGACCTCGCCTAGAACCTCACACTTGTCCTGTCAGTATTTGAAGTTGCGTTCCCGGGTTGAGTTCGATATCGCGGCCCCGGTTGAGCGCGACAATTCCACCGCCGGCTGCCGCACCTGCGGTGCGGCGATCACGTTCCCGGGCCGAGCACTCTGCCGAGGACTGCGCCCGCCGCAGTGCTGGTTCCAATGATCGCGATGTCGCGGCCGTGCGAGCTCTTGGCTTCGATCTGCCCTTCGTCACCCGCCTTCGCGTTCACATCGTTGTTTCCGTTCGTGTTCGAGCCATTCCAGCCCCACGGGCCACCACCGTAGCCTCCGCGGTACCCGATGACGTCGGTAACCTGAGCCTGCATGGGTTCGGCATAACCGTCGGGAAAGATGATTCCCTGGAAAATCAGGAATATCTCGGCGTTTCCAGCCACACGACCGGGGCGTTCGATTCGGCCGATGATTCCCTCGACGCGGCTTCCAGCAAGCTGGCCCGGCGGACCTGACAATTGCCGAGGTGTGCTGCCTTCGATGAAGATGCTGACGAAAGCGGAGTCGTCGTCTCGATCACGAGCGACGTGTTGTAGCCGATGCGGCCGGCGCCCGGATAGGCAGCGACATTGCCATACTGCCGACCGCGGCCGTAGCCGCCGGCTCCAGGATACCTGTTGCCGTTGGGATATCCGTAACCTTGCGAATTCGGCCGCTGCAGTACGGGCGGCCCCGAGGGGTAGGCACCGATCGTCGGCCCATTCTGCCGGCCAGAGACGGTTGGAGGAGGTTGGTCTGCTGGCCCACGGCCCCGGGAGAGCACCACTGGTCCATTGCTCGGCATACCGCCATAGCCCGGGTACCCGTTGCCCTGCCACCGTGTGCTCACCGAACTTGAGGAAGCGGTCGACGAGGCGTCTTCGTAACCCTTGGCGAAGCCATCCCGGAAGCCCTGCTCGAACTGCTGGTCGCCCGACGCGCCCCCGTTTATCTGCTTAAATCACTGGGGTTGCGTCGCTTACCCGTCTGCAGGCTCTTTGCGCCTTTTTCAGCACCGACGCGGTACCCTTCGTTGAAGCCCTGATTGTACGAACCCGCACTCGCTGCAACCTGCCGTGACCTGCCGGAATTCTGAGAGAGCGCGGACATCGGGGTTCCAGCGAGCAATAGTGCCGCAATCAAAGGCAAGGTAAGACGTCTGCTGATCCGGTTCATGGCGCACCGCTCCTTCATCACACGAGCTATTCTGGGCATTTGCTGCTGCGGTCGTGTGATGTGCCGGCAACACGCGAACGTTGCACCTTGGCTGGCGATTGGAATGCTTAAGGCTTTCGGCCGGGGAAGGCGGCCTTTGTTCGCAGAGGCGGGGCGGTCTCGTCCTTGCGGATGATCAGGAGGTTGCGCTCGACGAGACGATCGACGCCGCGCGGCGTGTAGACGCCCCGGTACCAGTTGGTCAGGCTCCTCCGTGATGAGCTTGGCGGCGAGCGGAGCGTCGGACAGGGGAAACACTCGGCCTCCCGTCGCCTCCGCCAGGCGTTGAACCGCCTGGACGGGTTTTGGGCCTTCCAGGCGGGAGGCATTGCGGGTCCGATCCGCAACCTGCAGCACATACACCACGATGTCTTCGCGCTGCAGCAGCGACACGAGGTCGTCGAACTTGGTCTCGCTTCCGTTGTCGTAGCCGTCGGTGATCAGGATTATGACCCGCTTGTCGGTGCCTACCGACGACAGCGCGTCGCTGAGCGTTGCGGAGAGCGCATCGAAGAGGTGCGGAAAGCCGTTCTTCTGGAACTTGGAGTCGGCAGTCGCATCGAGTGCCCCAAGATTGTTGGTGAAGTCCTGCAGAACGTACGGCGACTCGTCATAACCGACCACCATCATCTGGTCGCCTTCGTAGAGCTCGTTGATGATTGCGTGCGCAGCCGCCCGCAACTGGTCGACGGCGATCTTGAGCGTCTTTGTATTGTCGACAAGGAGCGCGATGCGTGCGGGCGTCTGGTCGAGTTGCAGCGTCTCGAGCGTCTGCGGGATTCCGGCCTCGAACAGGTCGAAATCGTCCCGCTTCAAAGGGTAGGACTTGCCTGAGCCGTCGCCCTCGACCACGATGTGCAGCACCTGTTTGCCGCGCTCCGAACCGGACTGCCGCCCGGATTGCGCGGCCGCCGATACCGCGATCACGGCTCCAAGAAGGCTCGCAACGAATAGTGTCAGAACGCGCCGCACCCGACCCTCCAGCGCCTTACAATGCGCACCCACGCCCGAAAAACGAAAAGACGGCCGATGTGACCAGCCGTCTCACGATACACCGTTGCCGAGAAGCAACGCTAGTCGGTCTTCTTGCCACTCCCTGGAGTTGCAGTGGTGCTCGCCGGCGCCGTCTCGGGCTTCGATTCGGTCTTGGATTCCGACTTGGTGTCCGCCTTTGAGCTCGCCGCACCGTCGGATTTTGGCGCACCGGAACCCTTGGCATAATCCGTGACGTACCACCCGCTGCCTTTCAACTGAAAACTGCTCTTTGAAACGACCTTGTGTAGCTTTCCCTTGCACTTCGTGCAGCGAGTGAGGGGCTTCGCACCCATCTTCTGCAATACCTCGAGGTGTTCGCCACACTTCTCGCACGTGTACTCATAGATCGGCATCGTCGCAGTTCGCCTCCTGCAGTCATACAAAAATCCACGTGAAACCTAGCACAAATCTCGCAACTGCGGCAACGCTTGACACTTTGGCCGATAGCTCACTAAGGTGCCGGCGATGAAGTCGAATGATCGCGTCGAGCATCTTCCGCGAACCGTAGCCAACCTGCGCGCATGCGGAGCCGTACCTGCAGCCCGCATGCTGCTCGGATGGCGAATCGTCCGCGTCATGCCGGACGGCTCGCGGCTCGTCGCCCGGATCGTCGAAACCGAGGCGTATCCACCGGGCGATCCCGCATCGCACGCATACCGCGGACTGACACGTCGAAACGGAGCAATGTTCGAGGCCCCCGGAACTGCTTATGTCTATCTGATTTACGGGATGTACTGGTGTCTGAACGTCGTCACCGGTCCGTCGGGGGCGGGCGAGGCGGTGCTGATTCGTGGACTCGACGGTGTGGAGGGCTGCGACGGTCCCGGGAAACTCTGCCGCAGTCTCGACGTCGATGACCGCTTCGATGGAGCACGGCTTCTTTCCCGAACGGGCGACCTTCGACTCATGGTTCCGTCGGAAGACCCGCGCGAGCCAACGGTCGTTACCACGCGAATCGGGCTCACGAAGGCAGCCGATCGCCCGCTCCGCTTCTATCTCGCCGGATCACCGGGGGTTTCGCGCCGCGATCGAGTGGCTGAATCGCTCGTCAGGGTTGATGATCGCCGGGTCCAACCGGGCGCGCCGCGATCAATCCGGTATCGGTCGGAACCAGCAGCAGATTGACAGCCAGCGTCGGCGGACCGACGAGCTCGTCACCCTGGTCGAGCGGAAACGCCGCAACCTTGTCGCCCGTCTCCAACCCGAGCACCGTCAACCGGTCATCCCTGAGCGGAGCGACGAGGAGACGATCCTGGCCGTCCGGCGCTGGCTCCGAAACGAGTCGACCGTTCATGCGTCGTTTCCACAACCTGTCGCCAGTCTTGGCATCGAGCAGGTAGACAAAGTTGTCGAACGACGCGACAACGATCCGATCGTCCTCGACGAGCACGGGACCGGCCTCGATGGCGGCGCCCGTGCGCGAACGCCACACGAGCTTGTGGGTGAGCGCGTCCAGCGCGTACGCGCTCCCGTCCCCGGAGGTCAGGTACAAACGGCGTTGCGTCGACACCGCACGTCCGGCGACCGGACCCGTCGTCTGAAAGCGCCACAGCTCGGTCCCTGTCGCTCGGTCGATCGAGTAGAGCGCGCCGTCGTCACTACCGACGAGCACTTCGCGACCGGCGAAGGCAATCTGCCCCCGCACCGATCCGCGCGTCGGAAACGCCCACACGGCCGCTCCGGTGTCGGCGCGTACTGCGTAGACGGATCCGTCAAGCGACCCGAAATAGAGCTGGCCGTCATACGGGACAAGATTCGACGAGACCGGCTTTGGCATCTCGCGCGTCCAGAGCGTGAGGCCGGTGCTACGGTCCAGTGAGCGAAGCACGCCCTCGAGCGGCACGCCTTCACGCGACGTCGACACGTACACCGCATTCGTCGTCACGAGCGGCGGCGCACTCATGATTCCGCCAAGATCCGTCGACCACAGCAGACTGCCGTCGTCGGGATTCAGTGCGACGATCCGGCCGTCCGCAAGCGGCACGGCGACGATCCCGCCATCAGCCCCCGCGGACAGTCCCGCCAGCGCCGGGGTCTCGTACTTCCAGATTCTGGTGTACGAAACAGGTACAGTTCTCGTCTTCTTCTTGTGTTGTGCGGAAACGTGTCCACAGCCAAGCCAGCAGATGAGGCCGGACGCTGCGAACAGAACAACCCACATGTGGAGAAGTCGCTTCATGGATGGAGTCATCATAGATTTCGGTAACGCAATCAGGCAATACGGACTCGGGTCGAGGATTGGACTCTCGGCTGGTGCGCGAAGTTTGCCGGCATTTCGCCGTGGCGGACGACGCTTCATTCCCATACGCTCGGCTGCTCGCCTATAATCCCCCGCTTATGCAAACCCAGCACGAACTGATTCTGGTCCTCGATTTTGGCTCTCAGTACACGCAGCTGATCGCCCGCCGGGTGCGCGAAACCGGCGTGTACTGCGAGATCGTGCCGTACAACACGCCGCCGTCGGCGGTCGCGGGCCGGCTGCTCAAGGGCGTCATCTTTTCGGGCGGACCGAGCTCCGTCTATGACGAGGACGCGCCGCACGCAGACCGCGCCTGGCTCGGCCAGAACGTGCCAGTGCTGGGGATCTGCTACGGATTCCAGCACTTTGCCTACTTTCTTGGTGGGAAGGTCGAGCCGTCGCCGCGCCGCGAATACGGCCGAGCCGTGCTCCACATCGACGCGGGCGGCGAGCTCCTCCGCGGGCTGCCGCCGTCGATGGAGGTCTGGATGAGCCACGGCGACCTCGTGAGCCAGCCTCCGGACGGATTTGCGGTGACTGCGCGCACCGAGAACGCTCTCGGTGCGGTCGAGGACGCGGCACGCGGTCTCTATGCGATCCAGTTTCATCCCGAGGTCGTTCACACGCCGCACGGAAAGGAGGTCCTCGCGAACTTCGCGCTCCGGATATGCGGCTGTGCCGGCGACTGGACGATGGCGTCGTTCATCGAGTCGACCGTGGCGTCGATTCGCGAGCAGGTCGGTCCGGACGGACGCGCCGTATGCGGACTGTCCGGGGGCGTCGATTCGTCGGTGGCCGCCGCGCTCGTCGACCTTGCAATCGGGGACCGCCAGTCCTGCATCTTTGTGGACACCGGCCTGTTGCGGAAGAACGAATTCGAGGAAGTTCTCGAGATGTTCGAGCGCGAGATGTCGCTGAACGTCACGGGGGTCGCCGCCGGCGAACGATTTCTCGGCGAGCTCGAGGGAGTCGCGGATCCAGAACGCAAGCGCAAGATCATCGGCCGCGAGTTCATCGAAGTGTTCCAGCACGAGGCGGCAAAGCTCGACCGCGTCGAATTTCTTGTCCAGGGAACGTTGTATCCGGACGTTATCGAGTCGGTGTCGGTCAAGGGACCGTCCCAGGTCATCAAGAGCCACCACAACGTCGGCGGACTTCCCGAGACGATGCACCTCAAGCTGATCGAACCCTTGCGCGAGCTCTTCAAGGACGAGGTCCGGCGCGTCGGTCGCGAGATGGGTCTCCCGGAGGAGGTCATCGGAAGGCAGCCGTTTCCCGGTCCCGGTCTCGCTGTGCGCATTCTGGGCGACGTCACGCCGGATCGGATCGCGCTGCTTCAGGACGCCGACGCGATCGTCATCGACGAGATTCGCGCCGCGGGCCTCTACGACGAGATCTGGCAGGCATTCGCCGTGCTGCTTCCCATCAGTTCGGTTGGCGTTATGGGCGATCAGCGCACGTATGAGTCGACGATCGCGATTCGCGCCGTCAACAGTCAGGACGGCATGACGGCCGACTGGGTGCGGATTCCCTATGAGGTGCTCGCCCGGATCTCGAGCAGGATCGTGTCGGAGGTGCGCGGCATCAACCGCGTCGTGTACGACATCAGCTCCAAGCCCCCGTCGACGATCGAGTGGGAGTAATCGGATTTAGCCGCAGATGAACGCAGATTCGCGCAGATCCGCGTGTATCTGTGGCAGAAGAAAAAGAGGGCGAGTCCTTTCGGACTCGCCCTTTGAAGTTCGCGCCTGAGGAGCGGGGCCTTTCGTGGCCCCGCTCCCCAACCCCTCACCAGGGTTACGGCAGCGAGCAGGGTTTCTTAGAAGTCACAGTTCAGGCTGTTCGAGCTCGTCACTCCATCCGACTGATTCCGCGTCGTCACCACAGCCGGCAGTCTCGACTTCAGACCACCACTGCAGTTGATACGCGTCGTCGTGCCGTCCGACGGGTTGATGAACTTGCCCGGATACTTGTTCTTCTTGCACGGCTGGCCGTCGAGCAGCACGATCGTGTCATTCGGCTTGAAGTTGACGCCGTTGACCTGCAACACGAACTTGCCACCACTGACCCGAACCACCTTGCACGTTGTCAACGTCACAGGATTGGGGGTCACTCCCTCAATACACGTGAACGTCACGTCGAATCCAAGCGGATTCGGGTAGTTCGTCGACCGCACGCCGTCCCCTCGCACTACGAACACGTAGTACGGAGTGTTGCGCTCGGAGAGCTGTGCCAGAGGAATCGTTGCCGTGAACTCGTTGGCTCCGATGTTGATGACATTCGACATCGGCACCTGCGCGCCCGATCCATCAGCGTTCAGCGTCAGATACGCCGCCGTGATGTCACCGAGGAAGCAGAGGCCCGCCACCTGGACGTCTTCCACGTTATCCGGATCGTCCGGCGTATCGCAGTTTACGTCGTCTGGCGCGATCGACAACACCACCGGGCCTCGCGGTCCGATGCTGATCGGGTCTACGCACGTCAGCTGCACCGGTGCAACCTCGAGACCCTCGTCGCCGTCGAGCTGCTGCAGCTCGAAGTACTTGTTGTCGTCGCCGAATCCGTACGTCGCAAACGTGCACACTTCCACGTTCGTTCCGCACAGGTTCGTGTGGCTGAAGTCGACCGTCAGGTTGATCTGGTTCTCGTTCGTGACGACGACGTCAGGCTCCGAGAACGGAATTGTCGCATCCACGATACCGTCGCCGTCTTCGTCGAACTTCCAGACGATATCGTACGTCACCGACTTGCCGCCGCGGCACAGCGCCGCCGTCGAGCCGCAGAACTGCGGACACACCGCGTTCTCGCCCGTCGTCGGCATCGGGAACTGGAACCCGTTGATCTGCAGGTTTGCAGGTCCAAGGAACGGATCGTCGTTCCCGCCGATCGCCGTCATCCCGATCGTCTGGCAGAACAGGCCGATCGGCATGTTCGAACCCTTGAACTTGATGCACGACGTCGCGTCAGGATTCGCGAACAGCTCCGGCCTCACCACGCACGACGGATCGTACGTCTGCCGAAGGTCCGTGTCGATGAACGCCGGCGCGATCGTTCCGTCTGGATTGACCCCACCGAGCGAACCAAGGTTGAAGTACTCGTAGAGCGAAGGCTCCGTGCCCATGCCGATTCCGCCAAGCATGAAGAACGGATTGTCCTGCGCCGGTATCTGCGCCGACAGGTTCGTCTCGCACAGGCCCGGAGGTATCGTGCCCGTGTTGAACACGCCGTCAAAGCCCGTCGTGAACCCGGCCAAAGCCTCGTGGCCCGGATCGCCAACGTTCTCCACCTGGTGGTAGATCACGCGGAACGGTCCCTGCTCCGGCATCACCGGGCCCACGCCCTCCTGTGCTGCGCTCGCGAGGTTCTCGTCCGTCTTGTCGCCGTCCCCGTTGCGGTCGATCAGGCGCGTCGGATCTTCCGGTCGCCCGCTGATCCCCACCGGGTAGCTCACACCGTCGTTGTCGTCGTTGACGTTCTGGTCGAGGTTCGTGGTGTCATTGCTGCCACCCTCTTCCTCTTCCGCCGTCCCGTCATCCCACGGATCCTGGTCGTCGTAGAACGTGATGTCCCACGTGTTGACCTGGCCCCGCTTCGGGAACCCGTACGGGTCCGTGCCCACGCCAACGCCGCCAAGGCCGAAGCCCGGCACGTTGATCGTGCGCATGATGAACGCATTCGTCGCCGAGAACCCGAAGTGGTGCAGCGAGAACTGTCCACCGCCTCCAGGCGTCAGGTCCGTCCACAGCGGCGCCACCTGCGGCGCGTCACTCGACAGCCACTCCGGCACCGTCGGCGTGAAGTCCGTCAGCAGCGGATCGCTCGTCGCGAAGATGAACGGATCGTTGCGGAACGCAATGTTGCCATTCGATCCGAAACGGAATCCCGTCCACGCCGTGTTGCAGAACAGCCACTCGAAGCCCACCGGGCCTCCGAGTCCGTTCGTCCCCACGTTGTCGCACTGCGTCGCGAACAGAAGGTCCGTCCGGCCGCCTGCCACGTTGTTCGCCTCGCCGTCGAAGTCGTCGAACGCAAATCCGACGCCCTCGTCGTCGCCGAGCTGCTGCCCCGCCCGCTCGAGCGAGAACAGCGGTCCAAAGCTGATGCCATTGATGCCATTCGGCGTCAGCTCGGGCGGATTGAACGGCGAGTCCATCCAACGGTAGTCATTCACCGTCCCGAACACCTTGTCGCCGTTGAAGTCCACCGAATCGCCCACCCGGTCGCAGTTCGCGTCCGGAATGCGAAGAATCGATCCCGTGAACGGGCTCGGATCCCCCGACTGCCCCGCCGGCACAGCGCCCAGCGCGACATAGATGTTGTCGTCCCAGTCCGCGCACAGACCGCGATACGCTCCCGCGTAGTCGATCTGCATCTCCGGAATCACCAGCACCGGCGCCGCCGGGCCCGCGCCCGCCGGCTGTGCCACGTCCGCGTCCGCCGCATAGATACGGAACGGCGTGTCCGCAAACTCGTCCGGCCGCGGGATCAGTCCCGTGATCGTGTCGAAATCTCCGCACCGGTCGATGTAGCTCGCCACGTGCGACGGCAGTCCCGTCGCCTCAGGCGCCCCGATGCCTCCCGACACCTGCATGTAGATGTTGTCGTTGCGATCAGACGCAATCGCAACCGCATTCGTCGTGTCCAGAAGGTCCAGCGTCGTGATCGCGTTGTACTGCGCGAACCCGACATCCGGGAACCGGTCCTCGTCGACGTCCCACGCCTTGACGATCACGCCAACGACGAAGTCCGTCAGCTGCCAGTACACGTCACCGTATGTGTCGACCGCGACGCCCGCGATCGATGCAAACGTCGACGTCCCGAACACGAACGCTCCGGCCGAATCCGGAATGTCGTCCCCGTCCGTGTCGATCATCGCGCACAGCGCGCTGACCGCACCGTTCGGCCCGTGCTGCGGGTCGAACATCGAGAACCACAGGATCTCGTCGGTCGCGATGTCGCCGTCATACTCGGCGTCCGTGTTGACCGCCATGCCCGTGATCGACGTCTCCGGCGAGAACGGGAAGCCGCCCACCGAAAGCTGCGTCGCCGAGAACACGCTCAACACCGTGTCGCCCAGCAGATCGCCGTCGCACACCGTGTCGCCAAGCACCGTGATGAAGCCCGCCGACGTCGACGTGTAGAACACGTTGAAATCCGTGGGAGCATTGAAACCATTCGCCGCGTTGTGCCCGGAGACAACCGCCCCCGTGTACACCTCGTCCGGCAACAGCACATCGTCCTCAACCTTGGCCTGGCTCTCGATCATCGTCCGCGGAACGTTGCCCGCCGCGTAATCGTTCTCCAGCTTCTGGTTGCCGTCGATGTCGCCGAGCAGAACCGCCTCGTCAAAGAAGTCTTCCGTTCCCGAAAGACCGACGAGACCCACCGCCGAGAACGACGAATCGTCCGCGATCTCCTGCGCGGGAAGCACTTCCGACGTGGCGCTGCCGCCACGCGTCAGGCCGCGCTTCGCCTCCGCATACCGCTTCGTCAGACGGTCCTTGCGGGCCGCCGCCGTCTCCGTCACCGATCCAGGTGCACGGAGGTTCAGCTTCGTCCGAAGCTCGGGCGTCACCGTCACGCCCTTCGGGTGATCCAGACGGTCCTGAAGGTCCGACCGCACCTTGCCGGCCGTTCCCGCGGGATGCAGCTTCGCGCTTGAATCGTAATCGATGACTGGCATCGTGCCCGCTCGCACCTGGTCCAGCACCGTCGTTGTCTTGAGCAGTCCATTGTCCGGCCGCGCCTTCTTGCGCGATCCGTCCGACTTGCTCGTGCTCGTGGCAAACTGCTGCAGCTGTGCCCGATGCGCGCCCGCAAACGAACGGTCGAGAGCGAACCGCTTCGGTCCCCTCACGTCCGCTCGTACCTGCGGAACGACCATCGACGCCACGGCCAACAGCATGACCACCGCGTAGAGAGTCTTCTTGAGTCTCATCTCCATCTCCATTCG
>JBGAKX010000041.1:0-33513 GCA_044224215.1 Blastocatellia bacterium | reverse complement strand
CAGGTTGTTTCGCAGGGTGAAGGGGTTTCTGGAGCCTCTGTGTCCGTGTTGGACGACGCGCGTGAACAGCATTTGTTGCGGGGGTCTGGAATGTCGGCAAAGCCACGCGAAGTACTCGAGCGGAGCGCGGAGACCGTCGGCAAGCTCACGAACGTCGAGCTTGTTCGACGGTGCCAGACGATCGGCGATGAGCGCGCCTGGAACGAGTTCGTCGTGCGCTTCAACCGGTTCATCTCGGTGGGAGTGCTCAGGTCGCTCGCCAGGCTTGACAGTGCACGGATGCATCGCGTCGACGTCGAGCTCGTCGACGACCTCGTGCAGGACGTGTATCTGAAGTTGTTCTCGAACGCCCGCGGGGTGCTGTCCGGATTCCGCGGCGAGACCGAGGCGGCCGTTCTCGTCTACATTGGCAAGACCGCGATCTCGGTGGTTGCCGAGTACCTGCGCCAGCGCCGCTCGCTCAGGCGCCACGCGCCTGTCGTCTCGCTGGATGCCATCCTCAGCGGTGATCTGGAGATCGATCCGTCGGTCCTTGCGCGAAGCATGGCGAGCGGTCCGTCGCCCGAGCAGATCGCGATTCGGAAGGTTCTCGAGCGGGAAGTCGCGGAACTGCTCCGGTGGTCGCGAACCGGTCCGCACGCCTCACGAAACGCCTGGGTGGTTCAATCGTTTCTGTTCGGTGACAAGACCCTTGCCGAGATCGCCGAGGCGACCGGCGGCGACATGACCATCGACAGCGTCAAGTCGACGCTGTGGCGGACGAGCCGCAAGCTGCGTCACCACGTGGCGCGACGCGAGACCCAGGCCGCGCTCAGGGCCGCCCGCCGGACTCAGGTCGCGTAAGCGCTGCGCGGGTCGTTCGGTTCCATCGCGTCCGCGGTGGACCGGGTCCGGTATGCGCTACAGCGTCACATCCGATCGGCGTCTGGTTCGCCCGGGTCCGGCAACTGCCCTTCCAGGTACTGCCTGACGGGCACGCCGACGCGCATCTCGAACTGCGCCTGCAGCGATAGCAGATCGTCGATGGTCTGGTCGAGCGATATGCGCTCGACACGCCACATCGGGTGGAACATCGCCGTGAGTCCGATGTTCCGGCCGTTGGCGACGACCATTCGCGTCCAGTCTTCAAAGCTGTTCAGGTCGATCCCCAGAATCGTCGCACCGGCAGCGTTCAGGTCGGCCAGAAGGCCCCAGAACTTCTCCTTCGGGCTCTGCAGATGAATGATGACGAAACTGCCGGGCTGTATCATCGTCGCGACCCCTCACGCACCGCCCGAGCGAACGCCGGCCGCCTCGAATCGCTCGCGATACGCCTCCAGCAGGGGCAGATGATCGCGGATCACGGTGCCCCCTTCGGGAAACGCCTGGTACAACGTGAAGTCCTCGACCCGCAGACAGCTGAGCGGATGTCCCGGCTCGGACCCCGTATCCATTCCGACCGAATTGCTCGCCATGAAAATGTCGAAATCGACCGTCCGGCCCTCACGGGGCAGGTACTTCGTGGGCGTGTGCCCAAAGAAGCACAGCTTCCCGGTGTAATTCATGTAGAAACTAAAATCTCGGCTCCATAGCAGGGTGTCCTCGTCGGTTTCACTCGGATGGAGCCCGTCCTCGAGCCCGGCGTGGACATAGATCGCCAAATCGTCCTCGTGAAAGAGCGGGAGCTCGCGGAAGAACTCGACGTGGTCGACCGGAATCTTGATGTCCTCGATCTCGTTCAGGGTGTGGAGGGGACACCCGTACTGCTCGATCGTCTCCTGGCCGCCGTTCTCGGGGATCAGCCACGACAGGTCGCCGTAGTCGATGCAATCGAGCAGCATCTGTTCGTGATTGCCGCGCAGGACGACGATGTTCGGGTTGACGAGCCTGAGACGCATGACTTCCGAGACAACCTGGCGGATCTCGTCTCCGCGGTCGATCAGATCGCCGAGGAACACGATCTTGTCCGTCGCGAGGTCCCACGGCACGTCGCGCTCGAGCTGACGCAGCTGCTGGTATCTGCCGTGGACGTCACCAATGACGTAAGTGCTCATGATATATAGATTCCGGGATCCGCGAGGGCTTGATCGAAAATCCGCGAGCTCGAATTGCGCAGATTGCAAGGCCCCAGGGTTTTCGCATTAAAGCACAGAACGCCCCGTCGTGCGAGCAACGACGCCCTGCACGCCCAGTTCATGGTCTACACCGCATTCACCACGTTTTTTCATGCGCTGTTCCGGCTCTTGTTCACCCTCGAATACAGTGGTGAAGAGAACGTGCCGGCCGAGGGCGCGGTCATCGTCGCCGGCAACCATCCGAGCTATCTCGACCCGGTCCTCGTGCTGTTGCCGCTCGAACGCCGTGTCTACTTCATGGCGTGGGACCGCCTGTTTCTGATCCCGATACTCGGCTCGATCATGCGGCAGCTTGGCGCGTTTCCGGTCAGACTCGGCACGCGCGACCCCAATGCCTACAGTGCCGCACTCGACGTCCTGAAGTCCGGTAAGGCGCTTGGGATCTTCCCCGAGGCAGGGCGCTCGATCGAGGGACCGATGAACCCGCTCAAGACGGGTACGGCGCGCCTCGCGATCGAGTCCGGCGCGCCAATCGTGCCCGTGACGATCACGGGCGCTTACGAAGCGTGGCCGTCGTCGCGCAGCCTTCCGCAGCCGCGCAAGATCACGGTCAAGTACCACAAGCCGATCGTGCTGGAGCCACGCGAAATCGCCGAGCGGGGCGACGACAGGGAGTACCACGAAGAGATCATGACGCGTGTTCGCGAGGCGATCGAACGGCGGCTGCGCCCGTCGCTGACCGCCGACGAACGCAAGCGCCGCGTGTTCGCCGGTCCTGCGTCGCCAGTCCGGATCTACGAACTGTACCCGGCGGTCGCCACGTTGTTCGGAATGGCGCTGGAGGGCGATACGCTGCCGCTCTTTCTGCTTGCGGCCGCGCACGCGCTGTTCATCGTTGCGGACATCCTGTTCGTCCGTCAGGGCCGGATCGCAAAGGCGGCGCGCGAGCTCGTGACTCCGCTGACACTGATCGCCATGGGACCGGCGCTCGCCCGGACCGTGCATCTGGACGTGCCCGAGTGGATCTCGTTGACGGTCCTGCTCGCCGGAATCGGACTGACGTTCAACTGGTCGAATCGATACGCGGCCGAGCGATTCGTGCGCGGCTCAATGATGGCGTTCCTGCTCGCATTCGCGGTCGCGATCTGGTTGCCGAATCCGCTCGCCCCGCATCTCGCCGTAGCATCTTTCGCGTGCGTGTACGCACTCATCTGGCGGCCGCTGTTCTGGTTCGTCACGGCGCCCGTCGCCACCGTGTATGCCGCCGTGCTCGTGTGGATCGGCGGAGCGATGTTTGCCCAGGCGTCTGCCTTTGAGCTCGTTCTGGGTCTGGCGGTCGCGGGCTATGTCGGACTCGTAAAGTTCTCGGCGCACGACGGACGACTCGTGTAAGAATCGTCGACGCTCGCCTTGGAGCCGGAACGTGTCGCGAGTCCCGATCGCATGAAGATCGCAACGTACAACATCCACAAGTGCGTCGGAATCGACCGCAGGCGTTCGATCGAGCGCATCGCGCGCGTCATTGCCGAGATCGATCCCGATGTCATCGCCCTGCAGGAGGTCGTCAGCGACCAGGGCTCGGACCACGACCAGGCGCACGAGCTCGCATACCGTCTCGGAATGATCGCGTTGCTTGGCCCGGCAATCGAAGGCCATGATTTCAAGTATGGAAATGTCATACTCTCGCGCATTCCGGTCGAGTCGCACGAGAACTTCAACCTGACGTTCGCACACCGAGAGCCTCGCGCGATTCACCGCGTGGACATCGCGTTCGACGACGGACTGCTCCACTTCTACAACACGCACCTCGGAACGAGTTATCGCGAGCGGAGCGAGCAGACGCGGCGGCTCGTCGAATCCGAGATCCTGCGGGCGTCCCGTCCTGGACATCCCCAGGTGCTCGTCGGCGATTTCAATGACTGGTTTCCGGGCCGGGCATCGCGACTGCTTGGCGATCACCTGCAGGAGGCCACGCGACGCATTCGCCCGACGTATCCGGTGGGGGTGCCGCTGCTCAAGCTGGACAGGATCTACACGAACGCCCACGTCCGTTGCCGCAGGGTGTGGGCACACACGACGCGACTCGCGCGCGTCGCGTCCGATCACGTGCCGATCGTGGCGCTCATCGAGTCGACCGGCGGCGAGACTTCGTCACACGGCGCCGACTGACGAACGCGCCGCGGCGCGTCACCCGATCAGTCCAAAGACGAGTGCGGCTCGCTCGCGACGATCGGCACGGGCTGCCGGTTGTCGTCTACGGCGACGTAGACCACCTCAGCCTCGGTGACCAGGCGCACGTCGCCGCTGCCTTCGCGGCTGCATGCCTCGACCTTGACCTTCACCGTCACCGACGTGCGTCCTATCCGCAGCGTCTCGGTATAGAACGAGACAAGATCGCCGACGAAGACCGGAGCGTGGAAGACCACCTCGCGCATTGCGATCGTCACGAACCGCTGGTTGCTTGTCGTACGCGCCTCGACGGCTCCCGCAAGATCGATGTAGCTGAGGATGATCCCGCCAAAGATCGTGCCGAATGCGTTGGTGTCGCGCGGCATCATGATGACGCGGATTGCGGCTGTTCGATGGTCTGTCATAATGTTTCCGGGCGGCCAAGACTCTAGTTGCGCGGCGTGTACGCGTCAACCGGGGGCCGGGCGCGCGGCACGAACGGAAGATGGAGCAAACGAACGACCGGCAGTTTGTGCGAACAGTTCGCGTGACAGACCTCGAGGACGGCACGGGCCGCACCGTCGAGGCAGCCGGGCGATGGCTCGCGGTCTTCGCGGTCGGCGGAGAGTTCTTTGCGATCGACAACGCGTGCCCGCACATGGCCGGGCCGCTCGGGGCGGGCACGCTCGACGGATACGCCGTCACGTGTCCCCTTCATCACTGGCAGATCGACGTGCGCACGGGGCGGTCGACGACAAACGAGCACGTCCGTGTGACGCGGTTTCATACACGGGTCGAGGACGGCTGGGTCCTCGTCGAGCTCTGAGGGCGAGGACATCGGTGAATACATCGTTCGTTTCGAAACTGTTCAAGCGCGCGCTGATCGTTGTCGTCGTGATCGCGAGCGTGATCTTTGCGCTGCTCGTCACCGTGTTTTCGCCAGAGAGGTTTCGCGCGTCGGTCGAGCAGCGGCTGACCGTCGCGTTCGGCCGGCCGGCGCACGTCGCGTCGATGCGCTACACGATCCTGCGCGGGATCGGCGTCGAGGCGTCCGGCGTCGTCATCGAAGAGGATCCGTCGTTCGGCGCCGGTCCGTTTCTGAAGGTGGACAGCGTGTGGGCCGATCTCGGGATCTGGAATGCCATACGCGGAAGCGGCTCCATCGTCGAGTCGCTCGAATTCGAGCGGCCGAGCGTGACGCTCGTCAAGCGCGACGACGGCGTCTGGAACTGGACGACGCTTGGCAAGGCATCGAACGCACCGCCAGAGACGGCAGAGGTCGGCGATCGAGCTCCGGATCTCGCGCTCGCCGGCACGACGTCCGTGGTTGCGTCGCGGGTCACCACTCCGGACCGCATCGTGCTTGACGGCGCTTCGGTGTCGACCATCGATCAGACGGCGGAACCGGGCGCGATCTACACGTACAAGGAGATGCATCTCGATACGACCGTCGTGCCCAGCGACGCGGGATACCACGTCGCGGGGAGCGTCTCGGGCGATTCGCAGCCGGCCGGCGGCGAGCCCCTCGACATCGACGCCCAGTTCGACGTGATGCTCAAGCCTCCGCGCGAGCTCCCATCGTGGCAGGCTGAAGGGAGCATTCCATCGGGGCACTTCGCCACGCGCAACCTGCGACTCGACAGCATGTCGACGCGGCTTGCACTCGTCGACGGGAAGACAGTTCACTTTGATCAGCTGACCGCGACGATGTACGGCGGCACGATCGCTGGCAGCGTGGTCGTCGACGTCACCACCGCGGGCAACCGCTTCACGGCAGATGCGCGTCTTGCGGGCGTGTCGCTCGCCGATGCGCTTGCCTATCGCGACGACCTGGCCGGATCGATCGAGGGGCGTCTTTCGGCGAGCTTTCGCGGATCCGGAACGCTCGGCCATCTCAACACGACGCTCGCGTCGCTCGACGGCAGCGGCCACATCGACGTCCAGAACGCCAGGCTCGTGTCGGTCGGCGTTCTGCAGAACCTGGCGGAGCACGGGGGCTTTCACGCGGGCGCGTTTGGCGGTGCGGGCACGTCGGCGCGCGAAGTCTCGTCGAACTTCACGGTGCGGGCGGGACGCGCCGAGCTCGACGGCGCGACGATCAGCGGTCTCGGCGACTGTGCGAACATGACGGCGAGTCACGGATGGATCGACCTGCATGCGCCCTCGGCGCTCTCGATGGACGGCACACTCACGCTGCTGCCGCAGTTCTTCACGGATCTCGCGACGGCCAATCCGGATTCGGCTACTTTGCTTGGAGCAATAGGCGCGCTGCCCGCCATCTCGATACCGGTTGCGCTGAACGGACCCGTCAGAAACCCGTCCGTCCGGGTGCAATGGCCATCCGTGCGGGGTCCGTTCTAGCCGCGACGCGCGTCGTGGGTGCGCGAGTTACGCACCGCACCGCTTTGCGGTACTATGTCTGAGCCTTGGGAATCGTCGTGGAACCACGCGACGGGAAGTTCCCCCGGGGCGAGCGGGGTGAACTGGACGATGTTGGAGCGCTACTCGCGGCAGGTTCTGTTCGACGGCATCGGCGAGCAGGGACAGCGGAAGCTTCTCGCGAGCCGCGCGGTCGTCATCGGCTGCGGAGCGCTCGGAGCTATCCACATCGAGACGCTCGCGCGAGCCGGAGTCGGGGCGCTGCGCGTGATCGATCGCGACGTCGTCGAGCTGTCAAACCTGCATCGTCAGATCCTCTACACCGAGGACGACGCGCGTCGCGAGTTGCCAAAGGCGGTCGCGGCCGCGGCGCGCGTGCGCGAGATCAATTCGGATGTCGACGTCGAAGGAATCGTCCAGGACATCGACCCGCTCACCGTGGAGCGGGCGATTCGTGACGCCGACGTCGTGCTCGACGCGACCGACAACTTCGAGACGCGCTATCTGGTCAACGACGCGGCCGCCAAGCTCGGCATACCGTGGATCTACGGCGCCGTCGTGGGCGGCGGCGGGCTCACCATGACCATCCGTCCCGGAGCGACCGCGTGTCTGCGGTGTCTTTTCGAGACCATGCCGCCGCCGGGCTCGTCGCCGACATGCGACACGGCGGGCGTCGCAATGCCGGCTGTCGCGGTGATCGCGTCGATACAGGCCGCCGAAGCGATCAAGCTGCTCGCGGGGAGGGAAGAACTGCTGCACGGCGGCCTGATGCAGTTCGACGTTTGGGCGAACCGGTTTTCGAGGGTCGCACTCGACGGTCTGCGCGAAAAGGCGAACTGTCCGGTCTGCACGCGCGGCGAGTACGAGTACCTGAACGGTTCGGGCCAGCGGGCGACGACGATGTGCGGCCGCGGCGCGGTTCAGGTGTCGGCGAGCGATGCGGTTCAGCTCGACCTCGAAGCGCTGGCAGACCGCCTGAAGGTCGCGGGCGACGTGCATCTGAACGCATACCTGTTGAGATTCCGAACCGGGGACATCGAGATGACGGTCTTCCCGGACGCGCGCAGCATCATCAAGGGCGTGTCGGATCCGGCGCAGGCGCGCAGCCTGTACGCGAGGTACATCGGCGCATGACGACGCACGCGGAGGGTTGCTGATGTCGGGAAACGGCGAGCTGAGCCTTGCACTCGGCGCGATGCCGGAAGAGGACTTCTGCGGCCGTGGCCGGATCAAGGTCGTGCGTCGCGGCCGGTACCACCCGGTCTACGTTCTGACGTTCAACGGCGAGCCCATTTCGGAACTCAGTTGGGAAGGACCGCGTCGCATGCGATATGCCATCGCGGGCGATCGCGACACGTACGACCTGAAGATCGGGACGATGCAGCGAAAGATCCGCGCGATCGACAGCGACGGCCGCATCTCGCGAATTCTCGTCTCGTCGAACCACAACCTGTCCCGGCGCACGATGCGGCTTCAGATGTCGGACGGCGACAACTTTGTGCTCAAGCGCGGGCCCGTCGATCGATGGGGCGCGGGGCGCTTCGAGATCCGGAAGCAACATTACCTGAACAACCTGCTCGTGTTTCACTTTGACGCGCACGACGTGACCGCGCCGATCTTCATCGACGTGCAGCGGCTGATGCGGTGGGAGATCAAGCACTTCCACGCGCTGCTCGCGCTCGTCACTGCGCGCATCGGGCTCGAGCATCGCTGGAACGGCCTGCACTAGGGCGGCCAATAGTCTGATTCGCGCAGATTTGCGCAAATCCGCGGCAGTTCTTCCTACTTCCCGTCGACGAGCGTCGTGATCCACACCGGGATCGTCCGGAACCCCCACACGCTCTCGTCGTCGCCGTACACGTCGCGGTTCAGTCTCGCCACGCGGCGCTCGACCTGGCCGAGCTCCAGCTCGTCCGGCAGGTCGCGCCAGTCGTCGTAGCAGCCGTGCTGGATGCAGGGAGCCGGTTTCGCCTTGTAGTGGACCGTGCAGCCCGTGCCCGGTTCGAACAGCGGACACGCATACGTCTGTGCAAAGGTGTCCGGCTGCGTGTCGAGTGCGTAGTCGCGCACGGCATCGCGCGCTCTCGCGATGATCCGCTCGCGGCGCTCCGCGGTGATTCGCGGCGAGTTCTCGAGAGTCCGCATGATCGCCTCGCCCTCGAGCCGCGTGATGTTCACGTTGACGAACTCCGCGTCGCCGCAGCACGGCGCGGGGCACGATCCGCAGTCGCGGGCACGATGCGCGTATCGCCTGGCGATGTACGACGAGAATCCGTCCTTGAATCGTCGGAGGTGCACAAGGGCGCGCTCGCGCATTTCCAGTTGCTTCGGCACGACGTGCGAGTCTACGGGGTCGCGTCGACGCCGGCAAGCGGTCAGCCGCCGGGCGGCGGCCGGAATTCGGGCTCGCCCGGCCCCCTCGGACGCGGCGGTGGTGCGATTACGAACGGCGCCACCTGCGGCGCGCGAGCCCACGCCGGCAGCTGCGCCTGGTCCGGTCGCCACAAGGCGTCCGCACCGGGCGACACGAAGTGCGCCGACGGCATCGCCACGGGCGGACGCACGCGTCCGGAGGTGTTGCGGCGCAACGGCGGCTGATTTGCAGCCGGGTCCGCCGCGGTCGGCGAATCGTCCGGAGGCGACGGCGCGCCTGCTCCGAACTCAGGTCCCAGATCGGCGTCGGGGTGGAGCGGATCCGATTCGTCTGCAGCGGGTGGCGCAACGCGGGCGATCTCGCCCTCGTCGCTCGACGTCGTGAAACGTCGGAACGTGTCATAGGTGAACGTCAGGCGGTACCGCGGCGCCGACGACGCGCGGCCGTCGCGCACCTGGAAGTGACCGTACGACGTGAACACGATCCGCGTCGGGAGCGGGATCCCGAATCGGCTCGGGCCGTATTCGAACTCGGTGCGCTGCACGGTGACGGGACCCGATGCCGTCTGGACGGTCACATCGCGGACTTCACGCCATAGCTGCGCGGTCTCGGCGTCGAGCCACAGCCTGCCGCGATAGAGCGGCGGCGAACCGCGCACTTCCGACGGCAACGAGAGCTTGAAGCCGAACCGATTGTCGGCAACGGCCTGAGCGTACGCAACGACCACCACTGGGCGTGCGTTCACGCGCTCGTCGCCGACGCGAGAGAAATCGAACAGCGCCCGCGCCCACGGCTGGATCGGGAGGCCCTCGGCGAGCGTCAACCCGCTGACGGTGTAGTCGAGGTCGTACCGCGCGCCCTCCTTGTTCACACGCGCGAGCTCCTCGCGCACCGTCGACGAGTGGTCCTTTGCGGCAAACAACGCCTGGACCCGCTGTTCGCGACCGGCGACCGCGGAGCCGTCGACCTCCTGCACGTCGCGGTACTCCGCGATCGAGCCGCCGTCGAGCTGCGATGTGTACACGATGAATTCGGACACGATCCGCCGCTGCCGGGACACCTCGCCCGACTCCTGGATCTGCTCGACGATCTTTGTCTCGCTGGCGGTCAGGTCCTTGAAGAGCGCGAAGTACTCGCTCGCACGCGCGCTGGCCGTTCCGAGCAGCTGATCAAGGAGGAGTTCCGATACGGTCGGGACACCCCGGGACTGCCGCGCTGGCGGCATCGCTCCCCGGGTCGGCACGGCGGCGACACACAACACGGCCGTCAACGCTGCTGACGCTATGCGGATGGCACGACCGTGCGCTCTCATGACAACGGAATCCCGGGCATGATTTCAGCACAGCCCGTATGAGCGTGCAAAGCTCGGCGCCAAAAAGAGAATAGGCCGTCGGATGGCCATCCGACGGCCCAGTGAGCTTGGAGTAAGAAGATCGAGCCCCCATTCGGTCTTCAAGCCCCAGCCCCACATTGATCGCGGGTGTGTTTTACGACACCCGCGAATCTCCTGCCCTCAAGATACGGAATCTTTTGCAGGCCCCAGAAACAACGAAGGGCCGCCGAGACGGTTCATGCTGACGCATTGCGTCCGTAATGAACCTTCTGGCGACCCGGCTGGCAGTCGACTTATTCGATCGAGCCCCCGTTCGGTCGAATAAGCCTCAAGCCCCGAAGTTCTGCGTCCTACGGTTTCCCGCAGTTTGCTCTGAGCAGAAGATGAAGCCAAATTGTCAAACTTGCTGCAAACCGGATTGGTTCGCGGTGCTGACGTTTATACGCAATCGATTCCGGGGTTGTCAACAAATTATTTGTGCGCGGCTCCAAAAAGCACCGATCGACGACCTGCAAATCATTAAAAACAAACAGCTTAACGGACTGGAGCTTTCTACCGCAGCTGTCGCCGGGCCTGTGGTGTATCGCCCCATCGAAGTCGGATTGCCAGGCCTCGAGAGGCCGTTTTGAACTCGGCCAGGCTTGTGGTACATACATCGCGTCGTGGACACGACAGCGTTCGAACAGATCTATCGAATCGTCGAGCGAATTCCGCGCGGCCGTGTGGCCACGTACGGTCAGATCTCGCGAATGCTTGACGGACGCCTGAGCCCGAGATTCGTCGGATGGGCGTTGCACGCCGTGCCGGAATCGCGCGCCGCGATCCCGTGGCATCGCGTCATCAACTCGCAGGGCGGCATCAGCACGCGCCAGATCCTGGGCTACGTCCCCGACCTGCAAAAGAGCATGCTGGTCGAGGAAGGCGTCACGTTCGACGACCGGGATCGATGCGATCTTTCGGTGTACCAGTGGGACGGCGTCACGAAGCGGTCCGGGCGGCGCACTTCCGAATAATTGAACACTTCTTCCAGAATCTCGGATTTGTCGGGTCCAGGCCTTTGCAACGGCATGCGGCGCCTCCCCGCAATATACTGACAGATAACGACATGTGCAGGTCACTGACGTGTCCGGATTGTGGAACGCTCCTTGCTCGGATGTAAAATCCAGCCTTGCCATCAAAGCACAATTCAGTCGGTTGAGTCGGTGGGTTGGTATTCAGGTCATCTGATAACTGCGTCCCTGCGCGGTTCGGATACATAAAAACCAAAGCTAGAGGAGAGGTTATGAAGCTCAGAGACTCAGCGCGGGCAATTGTCTCGCTCGGCTTACTTTTTGCGGCGGTGCTCTTTCCGCTCCAGAGCATCGCACTGGCACAGAGTACGAACGGGCGCATTGCAGTCACGGTCAAGGACTTGAACGGCGACATCATCCCCGCCGCCGTCGTGACGATCACGAACGAGGGAACCGCTTCGGAGGACATCGGCGAAACGGGTGAGAAGACCGGCGCCGTGTTGTTCTCGCAGGTTCCCGTCGGCCTGTATACGGTCTCGGTTGGAGCCACGGGCTTCAAGTCGAAGATCACGCAGGGCGTGAAGATCGACGTCGGCCAGGAGTACTCGCTCCTCGTGACGCTCGAGCCCGGTGGCGTGGGCGAGTCGGTCACCGTGGTTGCCGGCGAAGAGCTGGTGCACGCGAGCACGACCGACCTCACGAACACGGTCAGCACCAAGCAGATTCAGGACCTTCCTCTCGACGGTCGCGACCCGCTGTCGCTGGTGAACCTTCAGGCAGGGACGTTCGCGAATGGGCGATCGAACACCTCGATCAACGGCCAGCGCGTGTCCTCGGTCGAGGCGACCCAGGACGGCATCAACATCCAGGACAACTTCATCCGCGCGGGCGGCTTTGAGGTCACGACGACCCGTACGACCGTGTCGAGCGTCGCCGAGTTCTCGGTGACGACGTCGAACGCCCAGGTCGACTCGGCCGGTGCGTCGGCCGTCCGACTCGTGACGCCATCGGGCACGAACGAGCTTCACGGAACCGTATTCGAATTCAACAGAAACGACGCGCTCTCGGCGAACGACTGGTTCAATAACGCAGCAACGCCGTCGATCGAGCGGCCCAAGCTCAACCGGAACCAGTTCGGCTTCACGCTGGGCGGACCCATCTACATCCCCAAGGTGTACGAGCACAAGGACAAGCTCTTCTTCTTCCAGTCTTACGAAGGGCAGCGTCAGGTCAGCGGCACGCCGGTCGACACGGTCGTGCTGACACCCGAGGCGCGTGCCGGCACGTTCCGCTATTTCGACAACAGCGGCCGCCTGCGGTCGGTGAACATCCTCCGCCTCGGCGGATTTCAGGCCGACCCGGTCGTGCAGCAGCTCCTCACCGAGGTTCCGCAGATCAACAACAACGACCAGTTTGGCGACGGCCTGAACACATACGGGTATTCGTTCAACAAGAATCTGATCTTCAATCGGAACCAGAGCGTCACGCGCATCGACTACCAGATGACCGACAAGCACCGCTTCGAGGCCGTCTTTCAGTACACGGGCGAACAGGTGTCGCGCGACGACATCGATACATCATTCCGTGTCACGCCCGCGGCACAGCAGAACGCTTCGAATTTCTTTGGCGTGTTCGCGTGGAACTGGACGATCAACGACAAGTTCGTCAACGAGGTACGCGCCGGCCTGAACAACAGCACGGTGCCGTTCTTCCTGACGGAAGATCGCGAGCTGCCCTATGTCGTTGTACTTCCACTCATCACGGACCCCTACCTCGACACAGCACAGATCGCGCCCCAGGGTCGTCGGACGATCACGTCGTCATTCATCGACTCGGCGTCATATTCGTGGGGGAACCACTTCTTCCGCTTTGGCGGACAGATTGACGACATCCGCGTGCGATCGTACAGCACGTTTGGCAACCTGCCAGAGCTCGACCTCGGATTCAGCGTCCGTGCGCCTGGTGGCACGCGCCTCGTCGCTGGCGACTTTGAAGGCGGAATCTCGACAACCCAGCTCTCTACCGCAAACGGACTGCTCGCGCTCCAGGCCGGCATCGTGGGCACGTCGAACCAGACCTTTGAAGTCACGTCGCAGGATTCGGGGTTTGTCCCAGGCGCACAAAACGTGCGCAACTTCGTCATTCGTCGGTACTCGTCGTACTTTGCGGATACGTGGCGCATCACGCCACAGTTGACGGTCGTCGCGGGCCTGCGCTGGGACTACCTTTCGCCGTTGCGCGAGACGCAGAACCTGTCGCTGCTGCCCGTCACGAATGGACGCAGCGCAAAGGAGACCGTGCTCGATCCCAACGGTGTGGTCGACTACGTCAACGGGTTCTACTTCGAGCCGGACCGCAACAACTTTGCGCCCAACATCGGCGCGGCGTGGGACATCTTTGGCGATGGCAAGACCGTCCTTCGCGGCGCGTACTCGCTCGCATACATCAACGACGAAGCGATCCGCTCGTTCGACAACGCGTCGGACGCGAACAACGGTCTGTCGTCGACGGTGTCGGGCAGCGTTTATGCCACCATCAGCGGCGGCAACTTCAACGGAAACCCGACGCCGAGCCGCTTTGACCTGTTCAACACGTTCCTCGTTCCCGGCCAGTTCCAGGTGCCGATCTCGTACGCCGATAACTTTGCGCTGAACAGCGGCTCGGCCGCGTTCATCGTCAATCCGCAGTTCAAGTCGCCGTACTACCAGCAGTGGAACATCAGTCTCGAGCGCGAGATCGGCTGGAATACGGTCGTGTCTGCCCGCTACGTCGGCAACGCGAGCAGCAACCTTGCACGCGGCGTCGACTACAACCAGGTGGACGTCACGAACAACGGCTTTGCGGCCGACGTGGCGCGCGCTCGGACGAACGGCTTCCTCGCGCAGGCGGTGAACGGAACGTTCAACCCGAACTACAACCCGAACATCCCCGGCAGCCAGCCGCTGACGGTCTTCCCGATGCTCGCGTCGGGCGGCCTGCTGTCGAATCCGACAATCCAGTTCTACCTGCAGACGGGTGAAGCCGGAACGCTGGCGCAGATCTACTACACGAACGGCCTGCAGGGCTCGGTCGCATTCACGGCCAATCCCAGCACGTTCGTCGCTGACGTCCTCGACAACTTTGGCGAGTCGAACTACAACTCGCTTCAGCTCGAGGTTCAGCGCCGGTTCACCAACGGCTTCGGATTCCAGGCGAACTACACGTGGGCCAAGGCGCTCACGAACGCCTCGGGTCTCGGTCAGACCAAGTTCGAGCCGCCGCTCGACATCTACAATCCGAACCAGACGCGAACGCGCGCCGAGTACGACATCCCGGCGGCATTCAAGGCCAACGCCATCTACGAGCTTCCGTTCGGCGAGGGCAAGAAGTGGGCCGACTATGACAACAAGTTCCTGAAGCAGGCTGTCAGCGGCTGGCAGGTCTCGACGATCATCACGTACCAGTCCGGCGGTCCGTTCTCGATCCTCTCCGCGCGCGGGACGTACAACCGCGTCGGCCGGTCGGGTCTCAACGGCGCCGACTCGACGCTGACGAGCGACCAGATCAGGGATCTGTTCGGCCACTTCCAGACGCCGACGGGGCTCTACTTCATCAATCCGTCGGTGATCAATCCGCAGAACACGAATGACCCGTCGTCAACGGCTCCGGGCGGAACGAACTCGGATGGGTCCGCTCCGTACAGCGGCCAGGTGTTCTTCAATCCGGGCCCCGGCCAGATTGGGTCACTTCAGGCGTTCCAGTTCAACGGTCCGAACTTCTTTGGCCTGGATCTCGGGATCATCAAGCGGTTCCAGACCAGCGAGACCACGAACCTCGAACTGCGCTTCGAGTTCTTCAACCTGCCGAATCACCCGAATTTCTTCTTTGGGAATCAGAACATCAACAGCCCGCAGTTCGGGCAGATTCTGTCGTCGTTCCAGCAGCGGGTCATCCAGATGGCCGCGAAGTTCAACTTCTAACCTCCGACCTTTCGAGGACTCACCTCACGCGCCCGCCTGCCTCCGTGCCGGCGGGCGCGCTTTCTTTTTCCGTCGCCGGGAACGCATTCTTGAGTGGTGTACTGCGCTCGGCTATAGTCCGGAGACCGATGACACCGAACGACGCCCCAACCACCGACACGACATCGAACGCGCTGAGCATCAAGGTGCGCCAGCCCGGTCAGACCGTTTGCGACGAGCCCGCCGAGAAGGACGCCGCGTGTTCGGGCCACTTGAAGCATTTCTCGATTGCGCCAAAGGAGCTCGTCGCGAGGATTCCAAAAGGCCACGTGCTGTTTCGATGTCAGCATTGCAGACAGCTCTACGAGGGCGAACCGATGGGCCACGTCCGATAGACGTTCTTTGCCCTCCGAGACCTCACGCCGTCGCCGATGAGCAACGACACCAAGCCCGATCCCGATGGCGAGCGCGACGGCGCGGCGCGAGGACTGCGATCGATCACCATGCCTGCGGGCGAGCAGCGGCGGCAGATCGTCCTGACGATTGCCGTCGTCCTGGCGATCGGCGGCGTATGGGCCGTCGCGCTTGGAATCCTGGACGCGCAGTCGCCCGTCATCGACCAGAACCGGTACGGCGCGTCAATGCGCACGCGCGTCGAGCGGCGACCGGCGCTCTTCGTCGTCACGACACCCCAGGACGAGTCGCCGTCGCCCTCGGTGTCGACCGTCACGGCGGTCGCGATCGCGCTCGTCGAGCCGGGAGGCGTGTTGCGGTCACCGATCTCGCGCTCGGGCTCCGACGAGGACCAGGGGCGCGAGATGCGGGCATTCGCCGACACATACTTCGCGTCGAACGAAACGCTCGAACTCCTCCGCGGAGGCGCGCTCGCGGGGACGCTCAAGTTCGCCGGCGACACGCGCTCGCGCGAGAGCCTCCCGGTGGCGAGGCTCACCGCGGTCGCGCCGGGTCAGGCTCCCGGCATCGAGCGTGAAGAGGTGCTCCTCGCGGTGACCGACCGACGCTTCGGCGCGGCGTCGAGCGGCGTGCGGCCGATGCGTGAGGCGCATCGATTCGAGATCGACCAGTTGACGCGCAAGATCGTCCGCGATCGTTTCCCCGGATATGTGATCGATGGCGAGCCGGTGTCGCGCGTGCGAGTGGCGGACCTCAACCGGGACGGTCAGCCCGAGGTCCTCGCGTCGGTCACGCTCACGCTTCGCGCTGACGCCAGGCCCGCACAGAATGTGTCGCTGTTCATGATCGGCGAGGCCGCGTCGAGCACCGACGCGGGCGCGACGCTGCGCGCGGCGTACGTCAACGCAAGCACGGCGGCCGAGTCGACCGAGCCCGCGAGTGTCACGTTCGTGGATCAGGTGGATCTGAGTCCCGATACGTTTGACGAGGTCGTGCTGCGCAGCGTCAGCGGCGACTCGATGGAGTACGTCGTTGTGCAGCGGCGCGACCAGGGCTGGGTCGAGATCTTCGCGTCGGATCCGCTCAGGCGTGAAGTGCGGCGGGACGGCGACCAGTGAGTGCGCGCGACGTGTCGGGACGCGCGAGCGCGACGATCGACACGCCGAACGGCAGGTTCATCGACCGGAAGAGCCTTCGTTCGACGCCGAGCAGTCCGATGAGGCTCGAGTTGAGCCAGCGGGGCAGCAACCGAATCGACGTCTGCGGTTCCACGGACCGCTTGAACAGTCCCTGGTGGATGCGCATCGCGAGGATCGGGAAGAAGAGCGTGGTGATGAAGTAGCTCGAGCGCTCGATGGCGAATCCGCGGTTCGAGAGCTTGTTGCGAAGTTCGTGGGCGGTGTACCGGCGGCGGTGTTTGAGTGCTTCGTCGTGCTCGCTCCACATGAACCCGTAGGCGGGCACCGTGACGAGGAGCATGCCGCCGGGCTTGCAGACGCGCCTGAGTTCGGCGAGCGCGGCGAGGTCGTCGTCCGTGTGTTCGAGCACGTCCATCGCCGTGACGACGTCGAAGGTCGCGTCGGCGAAGGGAAGCGTTTCGATGGCGGAGAGTGCGACGGACGTGACGCCGCGGCGCATGCAGAAGCCGAGCGCGCCGGCGGACATATCGATGCCGGTGGCGCGGCCGAGGCGCGCGAAGGCTTCGAGGTTCGAGCCGGTGCCGCAGCCGACGTCGAGGATCCTGGCGGATTCGATGTTTTTGGAGCGGAGTTCCCGCTCGACGATCTCGACGGCGAGTTGGCGGCGGGCGATGTACCACCAGTAGACGTCCTCGAGGCCGTACATCGTCTCGTATTCGTGCTCGTACATGCGGTGCGCGAGTCTACCAGAGCAACTTCATGCGTGAAACTCTCGATAGTCCCCCAGCGGCTCCGCGAGTCTGAAGACTTTTTTCCTTTGCGGCTTTGCGATGAATGGCCTTGGAATGAACGACAACCAAATTGCCCGCGAGACTGTTGACGCTGCAGTTCAAGTGCACAAACGCCTGGGACCAGGACTCCTGGAGTCCGTATACAAGTCCGTTATGGCACACGAACTAACGAAGCGCGGCCTGAGCGTGATTCGTGAACGTGCAGTCCCGGTGGTCTATGACTCGATTCGTCTCGATGTTGGCTTTCGAGTCGACTTGCTTGTCAATCTACGGCTCGTCGTTGAGTTGAAGTCCGTAGAGGCAATCGCGCCGGTACATATCATGCAAGTCGTGACATACCTCAGGCTCATGGACCTCAGGCTTGGACTCCTGCTCAACTTCGGCGCGCCGTTGATGAAGGACGGAATTCGACGAGTCGTGAACAACTTTGTGGAGGAGTGAAGCGCGGGGGTGGTTTCTCGCAAAGCCGCAAAGGAAAGAAGTCGCAGAGGCGCTGAGACGCGGAGAACTATGCCAGTCGGCGCAGCAGATACTCCCGCAACGCCGGCCCAAGGTCTGCGCGCTTCAACGCAAGGTCGCACGTCGCGATCAGATACCCCAGCTTGTCCCCCGCATCGTGCCTCGTTCCCTCCAGCACCCTTGCATAGAAAGGCCGTTCCGCAAGCAACCGGTGCATCCCATCGGTCAGCTGGATCTCGCCCTTCCCGTCGGCACCCGTCGCCTCGAGATGCGGGAAGATGTCCGGCGTCAGCACGTACCGGCCCACGATCGCGAGGTTCGACGGAGCCTTCTCATACGCCGGCTTCTCCACCATCCCCGTCACCCGAAACACGCCAGGCTCGACCTGTTCCCCGGCCACGACACCAAAACGCGAAATTTCGGGCCCGTCGATCTCGATGACCCCCACGACCGGCGCGTCGTACGTGTTGGCTGTCTCGACCAGCTGCGCGACCGCGGGGGTCGCGCTGTCGACAATGTCGTCAGGCAGCAGAACGGCAAACGGCTCGTCTCCAATGATGTCCTTCGTCACCAGCACCGCGTGCCCCAGTCCGAGCGGCCGCTTCTGCCGCACCGAAACCACCGACGCGAGCTCTGCAATGGCGCGCGCGACGGCCAGCAACTCGGTCTTGTTCCGGTCCTCGAGCGTCCGCTCCAGCTCGTACGAGACGTCGAAGTGGTCCTCCATCAACGACTTGCCACGACCCGTCACGAGCACGATCTGTTCGACGCCGCTCGCGATCGCTTCGCGAACCGTGTACTCGATCAGCGGCATGTCGACGAGCGTGAGCATCTCCTTGGGAAGCGACTTGGTGGCGGGCAGAAATCGCGTGCCGAGCCCGGCGGCAGGAAAGACGGCTTTTCGGATCGGTCTCATTGGCTGTTGCTCCGGACGGTATGCAGCGGCCGGGTGCTCGTGCTTACGCTCGCGTCGCCTCTCGTGGTACCGTTCAGGCTTTCGCCCGGCGGCTGGAGGGCTGCTGGTCGCGGCCGACGCGCCGTATCTAACCACGATTCCGAGGAGCCCGGCAAATGCTTGATATCAACTATGTTCGCGACCATCTCGACGAGGTCCGCGAGCGGCTCGCGACGCGCGGTTTCGACACGACCACGCTCGACAGATTCGCCGAGCTGGATGTCGCGCGCCGCAAGGCCATCACCGACCACGGCGAGCTGGCAGCCGAACGGAATCGCCTGAGCCCCGAGATCGGCGCTCTCATGAAGGAAGGGAAGAAGGCCGAGGCCGACGCCAAGCGCGAACGCGTCAAGGAACTGAAGGAGCGCATCGACGCGCTCGAATCGCAGCGCGACACGGCCGAACGCGAGCTCGAATCGATGCTCGCCGGCGTCCCGAACCTGCCGGACGCGTCGGTGCCCGTCGGCAAGGACGAAACGGCGAACGTCGAAGTGCGCCGCTGGGGAGCGCCCCCGGTCCTCGACTTCGAGCCGCTCGACCATCTCGCGCTCGGCGAGAAGCTCGGCATCCTCGACCTGCCACGCGCCGCGAAGATCACCGGAACGCGGTTCCCACTCGCGACCGGCGCTGGTGCACTGCTCGAGCGCGCCCTCGCAAATTTCATGCTCGACCTGCACACCCGAGAGCACGGCTACACCGAAGTGCTCCCTCCGTACATCGTGAACGCGGACACGCTCTACGGCACCGGCCAGTTGCCGAAGTTCGAGCAGGACCTGTTCAAACTGGACTTCGAGCGGCCCTACTATCTGATACCAACGGCTGAGGTTCCGGTCACGAACATCTATCGCGACGAGATCCTCTCGGCCGACCGGCTGCCGATGCAGATGACCGCGTTCACGCCGTGTTTCCGGTCGGAGGCCGGCAGCTTTGGCAAGGACACGCGCGGAATGATCCGGATGCACCAGTTTCTCAAGGTCGAGCTGGTGATGTACGCGACGCCCGACGACAGCTTTGCGGCGCTCGAGCGCCTGACGAACCACGCCGAAGAGGTGCTGCGCCGGCTCGGGCTCCACTACCGTACGGTGGCGTTGTCGACGGGCGACATCGGCTTCAGCGCCGCCAAGACCTACGACATCGAGGTCTGGCTGCCGGGTCAGAACGAGTTCCGCGAGATCTCGTCGTGCTCGAACTGCACCGATTTCCAGGCGCGGCGCGCTGCAATTCGCTACCGGCCTGACGCCGGTTCGAAGCCTGTGTTCGTCCACACGCTCAACGGCTCGGGGCTCGCGGTGGGTCGGACGTGGATCGCCGTGATGGAGAACTACCAGCAAGCGGATGGTTCGGTGCTGATTCCGGACGTGCTGAGGCCGTACATGGGCGGAATGGAGCGTATCGGCTAGCCGTTTGGGCCATCGTGGACCCGCCGGCGCCTGACGCGTCTGGTATTCTTCATGCGAGGGACGCCGTCAGCCGTGTAATGGCCAGCGGCGTCCCGGCGTTCCAGACAATGGCGAACAGGCAACGCGGCGCGGGTTGGTGGGATTCATACTGGTGTCCCACACTGAGATTGATTGGAGTAGCACCACCGATGCAGAGAGCTGCGGTTTTTGCCCTCACGTTGGCCGTCCTTTTTGTCGGCTTTGCGCCGCAGTCCTTTGGACAGGGCCGGCCGCGCCGCGTCGATCCGTCGCAGACGGTTCCGGCGCCGGGGCCCGAGACGCAGGATCCTGGGACGACCGCACCGACGGCCGAGCCCGACGAGCCGGTGAAGCTCGAGGGCGCGCTCATCGAAGTGCCGATAGTCGCCGCCGATCGATCCGGCCATTACGTTCCGCAGCTCAAGAAGACCGATTTCAGGGTGCTCGAGGACGGCGTCGAGCAGGATGTCACGTTCTTCAGCTCCGAGCGCGTCCCGATCCACGTCGCGATCGTGATGGACACGAGCGGCTCGACGCGTGACACGATCTACGACATCCAGGAAGCCGCCATCGAGTTCATCTCGCAGCTCGAGCCCGGCGACAACGTGATGATCGTGTCGTTCTCGAACCAGGTCATCGTCGAACAGGAATTCACCAATGACCGGGGCCTGCTGGCGTCCGCGATCCGGCGGACACAGGCAAACGGCTCGACAAAGCTCTACGAAGCCGTCTACCTCACGGTCTCGGAGCGGTTGCGACAGGTTGACGGCCGCAAGGCGATGATCATCCTGTCGGACGGCGAGGACACCGCGAGCCACGACGTGTCGTTCGAAGAGGCGGTGAACGTGTGCTCCGAAAGCGACGTCGTCGCGTACGGCATCCGCTACCCCGAGTCGGCGGGCACGAACGTCTTCACGATTCCGAACACGACGCCGAATACGTTTCCGGGAAACGGCAGCCCGTACCCGAACCAGTATCCGCAGCCGCGCCAGCGCAAACCTCGCCAAACCTGGCCGAACACCGGCCAGACGAACATTCCATGGCCAAAGTGGCCGTTCACGAGCAATCTGACCGACCCGCAGTTTGGCGGCCGGAACCCGGGACCGATGGGTCAGGGCACGATGGGACGCAGTCGGTTCATGGAGACGGTGACGTCGAACACGGGCGGAACGCTGTTCTACGCGGACCAGGTGGGCAACGTGCGGTCCCTGCTGGCGATCATCGCCGAGGAGCTCCGGCACGTGTACGTGGTGGGCTACTCGCCATCGAATTCGCTCCACAACGGCGGATACCGGCGGATCACCGTGCAGGTTCCGTCCCGTCCGGATCTCGCGATCCGGCACCGGCTCGGCTACCAGGCCGAGGCCTACAAGTAGCAATCACGGGCATTTGCGAGCGGCGCCGGCGAGGCGCCGCTCTCGCGTTGCGGCAGCCGGTCGCTTGACCAGTCACCCCATCGTCGCCAGAATATTGCGTTCCGAACCCGCAGCGTGAGGAGCGTGTCGCCCAATGTCCTTGATTCGCCCGTTTCGAGCGGTCCGTCCACCCGTTGAGAGGGTTGCCGACGTCGCCGCCGTTCCGTACGACGTCGTCAACTCGGCCGAGGCCGCCGAGCTTGCCAAAGGCAATCCGTGGAGCTTTCTCCACGTCTCGCGGCCCGAGATCGACCTGCCCGCCGGAACCGACCTCTACTCCGACGCCGTGTACGCCAAGGCGGCCGAGAATTTCCAGCGGCTGATCGACGAATGCCCGCTCGCGACCGACGCCGAGCCGGCGCTCTATGTCTACACGCTCAAAATGGGCGTGCACGAACAGACAGGCGTCGTCGCGTGCTGCTCGATCGACGAGTACGACAGCGACCTGATCAAGAAACACGAGCGAACGCGAAAGGACAAGGAGGACGACCGGACGCGCCACCTGCTGACGATCGGCGCGCAGACCGGGCTCGTCTTTCTGACCTATCGCGGCGTCGCGGCGATCGACGCGGCAGTGGCCGCGATTCGGAACGGCAAGCCACTCTACGACTTCGTTGCGCCGGACGGGATTTCACACACGATGTGGCGCGTGCCGGACAGCGATCCCCTCGTCGAGCTGTTTGGAGGCGTACCGGCGCTGTACGTCGCCGACGGACATCATCGCTCGGCGTCCGCCAGCCGTGCGCGCGCTGCCCGCGCCGCAGCCAACCCGCACCACACGGGCGACGAGGATTACAACTTTGTGCTGGCAGTCGTCTTCCCGGCCGACCAGCTGCGCATCCTGCCGTACAACCGCGTGGTCAAGGACCTGAACGGACTGTCGACGGACGCGTTCCTCGCAGCGGTTCGCACGCACTTCGAGGTGACGGAGGACGCCGGCGCCGATCCGGCACGCGGCGAGTTCTCGATGTACCTGGATGGACACTGGTACGGGCTCAGGCCGCCCGCCGGAAGCATCGACGCATCGGATCCCATCGCGTCGCTCGACGTGAGCGTGTTGCAGGACCGCCTGCTCGCCCCGGTGCTCGGCGTCGAAGACCCGCGCACCGACAAGCGAATCGACTTTGTCGGAGGAATCCGCGGAACGGGCGAGCTCGTCCGACTCGTGGATTCGGGCCGTGCAGCGGTCGGATTCTCGCTTCATCCCACGACGCTCGACGACCTGATGCGCATCGCGGATGCCGGCGAGATCATGCCGCCCAAATCGACCTGGTTCGAACCAAAGCTCAGGGACGGACTGGTCTGTCATCGGATCTAGACGTTCCGCGCGCGGCGAAACATCCGATCCTCAACCGAAACGAGATCTATGAAGATTCTGATTGCTGACAAGTTTCCTGCAACGGGCGTTGCCGAGTTGCAGTCGATCGGCTGCGACGTCGTCGTCGACGCTGACCTGAAGGAGGACGCGCTCGTCGCCGCGGTTCGCGACACGGGCGCCGACGTGCTGCCGGCGCCGGCTACAACACCATCGACGTGAAGGCGGCCTCGGTGCGCGGGATCTACGTCTCGAACTGCCCCGGCAAGAACGCGGTCGCGGTCGCGGAGCTCGCGTTCGGGCTGATGTTGTCCCTCGATCGGCGGATCGCAGACAACGTCGCCGACATCCGGCGCGGCGTGTGGAACAAGAAGGAGTACGGAAAGGCGCGCGGGCTCTACGGCCGCACGCTTGGCCTGATCGGCCTCGGCAGGATCGGGCAGGAGATGATTCCCCGAGCCAAGGCGTTCGGCATGAACGTCGTCGGCTGGAGCCGGCCGATGACCTACGCGCGGGCTGCCGAGATGGGAATCACGCTGTTCGAGGAGCCGGAAGAGGTCGCGGCAGCCGCCGACGTCCTCAGCGTCCATCTCTCGCTGAATGACGGAACACGGGGCAAGATCGGCGAGTCGATCATCGGCGCCATGCGTCCCGGCACCATCCTGATCAACACGTCGCGCGCCGAGATCGTCGACCAGGCCGTCCTCGAGCGCGCCATCGCCGAAAAGGGAATTCGGGCCGGCCTCGACGTGTTCGACGGCGAGCCCGCCACGGGAACCGCCGACGTCAACGTCCCGATTGCCGCGTTGGCCGGCGTGTACGTCACGCACCACATCGGCGCCTCGACGGACCAGGCTCAGGACGCCATCGCGAACGAGACGCTCCGCATCGTGCGCGAGTACAAGGAATCGGGCAGGGTTCCGAACGTCGTGAATCTCGCGGAGCGAACGCCGGCGACGCACATGATCGTCGTCCGCCACCGCGACCGCGTTGGCGTGCTGGCGCATGTCCTGAATGCGCTCCGGACCGCGGGAATCAACGTGCAGGAGATGGAGAACATCGTGTTCGACGGCGCCGAGGCGGCGATCGCTCGCATCCACCTCGACGCCGCGCCATCGGACGACCTGCTCGCGATCATCTGCGACAACGAGCACGTGCTCGCGACCGAAGTACTGAACCTGACCTGACGGTCGGGACCGAACACCCAACAGCCACCGAGATCAAGGAGACAGCAATGAGCAGCAGCGAAAAAGCAAAGGCGGGTCGCGTATTCAACTTCAGCGCAGGTCCCGGGTGTCTGCCCGTCGAGGTCCTCGAGGAGGCGCAGCAGGAGATGCTCAACCACAAGGGCGCGGGAATGTCCGTGCTCGAGATGAGCCATCGCTCGAAGGCCTACGACGCGATCATCAAGCAGGCCGAGGCCGATCTCCGCGAACTGCTGAACGTTCCGGAGGGCTACCACGCGTTGTTCCTCCAGGGCGGCGCGTCACTGCAGTTCTCGATGGTCCCGATGAACCTGCTGCCAAAGGACGGATCCGCCGACTACATCGTCACCGGTGCGTGGTCGAAGGCGGCCGTCAAGGAGGCGGCAAAGGTCGGAGGCGTCAACATCGCGGCGACGACCGAATCCGAGAACTTCTGTCGCATCCCCGGACAGTCAGAGCTGAAACTCGACCCGAACGCCGCATATGCACACTTCACGTCGAACAACACGATCTTTGGAACGGAGTTCTTCGCCGAGCCCGAGGTCGGGTCGGTGCCGCTCGTCTGCGACGCGTCGTCCGACATCCTGAGCCGCGTGATCGACGTCTCGAAGTACGCGCTGATCTATGGCGGCGCGCAGAAGAACATGGGCCCGGCGGGCGTGACGTTCGTGCTGATCCGCGACGACATGCTCGCACGCCGTCCCGAAGGACTGCCGACGATGCTCGACTACTCGGTGCACGCCGCCAAGGAGTCGCTCTACAACACGCCTCCGTGTTTCGCGATCTACGTCGTCGGGCTCGTCGCCAAGTGGCTCAAGAACCTCGGCGGGATCTCGGCGATGGAGAAGATCAACAAGGACAAGGCGGATCACCTGTACGATGCGATCGATGCGACCGAGTTCTATCGGGGAACGGCCGACACGGCGAGCCGCTCGCGGATGAATGTCTGCTTCCGGCTTCCGAACGAGGAGCTCGAGAAGAAGTTCGTTGCGGAAGCGACGGCGGCAGGTCTCGACGGCCTCAAGGGGCACCGGTCCGTCGGCGGGATTCGCGCGTCGATCTACAACGCGTTTCCAGCCGAAGGCGTCCGGACGCTCGTCGACTTCATGAAGGAGTTCGAGCGAGCGAACGGGTAGCCCGCCCGCGGGAAGCCGTGCGCAGACGCACCTGTGTGTGCCATTTCGCACGCTTCCATGGCACTATTTCGAGCAAGGATCACTACATGCCACAGGTTCGAACTCCCCGGGCGGTCGGACTCGTCCTGACCGTGTTGGTCTTCGTCGGTCTCCACGCAGCGGAATCCAGGGCGGCCCAGGCGTCAGGCTCGACGGCAAAGCCTGGCCAGACCGCGCCAAAGCCGGCCCAGCCGGCGCCAAAGCCCGTTCCGACGGTGGCGCCGACCGGGGGCACTCAGTCGTCACCTGGGATCATCTTTGTCGACGTGAACTCGGATACGATCACCACGATCCGGACGGCGCAGAACATCGTGACGCGTGTCGCGCTGCCGGGCGAGGCCAAGGAGGCGATCTGCGGGGACCTGTTCGACAGCACGTCGAACACCGGGAGCTTTGTGATCAGCCGGACCGGCAACGACGTCTTCATCAAGCCGGTTGCGTCAAAGGGTCAGACGAACCTCTTCATCAAGACGGACCGCGACGTCTACAACTTTGATCTCGTGGTCGTGCCTCCGGCGCAGGCGTACCGAGTGGTGAACATCAACCTGCCGCCGTATGCGCAGCAGATCGAGCAGCAGAAGGCCGCGGCGCGCCGCGAGATCGCGGAAGAGCGGTCGCGGATGCAGGACGAGATCGACGACAAGATCGCGGCGCGCCAGCGCGAGCTCGACCAGCAGAACGCCGACACGCTGGCGACCGAGCAGCGCAAGTTGCGGGCAGAGGCGGACCGGCGCGCCGGCGACATGGCCACGCGACGGTTCGTGGACGGCATCATGCAGGGATTTCCGTCGGTGCCGTTGCGCGAGCGTCGTGCCCAGCTCGACCAGATGGACCTGACGGTGGACGACAGCGCGTTCATCTTCGAGGGGAAGCTCTACGTCCGATACCGGCTTGCAAACAACGGTGCGGGCGAGCTCACGTATGCCGAACCAAAGCTTGTCGTGCGCGGCGTCGAGTCTGACCGGCCAGTCACCTCGACGACCTACACGGCGCGCGGAGACTACAAGGCGCCTGCCGGCCAGACCGCGTCGGGCGTCGTCGTCTTTGAGCGGCCGGCGCTCGAGCGCGGCGAGCGGCTTATCCTGATGGTTCGCGGCGAGTCGAAAGACCGCGTGATTCAGCTTCGCCTTCTCGAGCAAACGCAGTAGGATACCCTTCGTGACTTTTTCAGCCGCAGCCCGGATTGCATTAGCCATCGCTGCATGTGCAGCGATGGGCTTTTTTGCGTCCGACGCATTGGCGCAGACGCCGCCTCCGACGCCGCACGAGTCGACGCAGCTGGCCGTGCCCTCGAGCGGCAGCGGCATGCTCGTCGATTTCAACAAGCCTGACGAGCCGCCAGCGGCGGACACCGCCACCGAAAAGCCTGCTGATACGTTGACTGTGGACCGCTCGATGCCGACACAGTGCTCGACGGGCGACGCGACGGTCGATGCCTTTGTGCGCGAGGCCGGCGCACGGTACGGAGTCGATCCGTGCCTGGTGACTGCGGTCATGCGGGCCGAGTCCGGATTCAGGCGGTACGCGGTTTCGCCCAAGGGGGCCTCGGGTTACATGCAGCTCATGCCCGAGACGGCGCGTCGTTTCGGGGTCGTGGATCTCTTTGACGCACGGCAGAACATTCATGCCGGCACGCGCTACCTCAGGTTCCTGCTCGATCGGTTCGGTGGAAGCGTCGAGCTCGCGCTCGCCGGGTACAACGCCGGCGAGTCGGCGGTTGACCGGTACGGCCGTCGGATTCCGCCGTTTCTGGAAACGCAGAACTACGTGCGAACGATCGCTGGCCGTTATTACAGCCAGAACGCTGGAATGTCCGCGATCCGGCCCGCGGCGACGCAGGCCGCTGCGCCCGATCCGGCCGCGGCGATTGCCTACCGGCCGCCGTCCGGCGGATGGCTGATCAGCGTGAAGTTCGACGAAGAGGCGACGCATTCGAGCGACGCACCCGTGGCTCCGGTCCAGCCCTGAGTTCCGTCGAGCCCGCTCCGCTGTCTACTTGAACCGGAGCGACGACACCAGGTTCTCGAACACCCCGTTGAACAGCGAGAACGCCTGGTCAACGGCGTCGCACGTTACTCCGACGAGATACCCCTTCCTCACCGTGAGGACCGTGATGGCGCGACGGATGCCGTAATTCGAGATGTAGCCATAGTCGTATCGAACCGCGGCCTCCTTCCCGAGAAAGATCCTCGTGATGGCCTTCATCTCGAACGTGCCCTGTGGATGCTGTGCCTTCAGCCCGTCCGCGTACGCGGTGACGAACGCGTCGTTGATCGATGCGTACGGTGAATTCGGGTCGAGCTTTGTCACGCGGGTGCTGATGTACGCCGACGTCGGCCGCGACCCGCGTGGCCGGAACATGTGACTGTTGCCGTCGACGCCGCCCTGGTCGACCCACCCTTCCGGCACCGCGATCACGAACGCCGGAGCGTCGGGATCCGCAAGTCCCGCCGTCGCCGCGCCGCCAAAACCGGGGCTTACCCAGAACGACAGCAGCGCGGTCTGAAACAGCTGCTCGGACACGATGCGCGACAAGCCAAAGCCGGCGAAGGTGATGTAGAGCACCTCCTTGTTCCCCAGCAGCACGACCTGGTGCAGGACCGCAGGCGAGTAGCCGAAATTGGCCGAGAACACATAGTCGGTCGCCTTGCGGCCCGAAATTTCGACCGAGCGCGCGCCGACGTACCGAACGTGATCGAACGACTGCTGAAGCACCTTCAGGTAGGTGTCGACGTACGCCGACTGGAATGCCTTGGCATCGACCTGGAGTGGCGAGATCGACACGCGGATGCTGTCGCCCGTCTCGCTCTGGAACACGACCTCGTCCTGCGACGGCCCCGGAAGCTGACCCCACTGCGCGGGTGCGGTGAACCCGTAGCGACCGATCGGATCCGAATACTGGAGCAGCGGCATCGTGGCTGCGTCGAACTCGGCACGGTTGTCCGCTGGACGATCCTGCGCGGCGGGCGGTGGTGTCGTCGGCGTCGCCTCCGGAGCCTGCGTGGCAGTCTCGGGCGGCGCGGGCGCCGGTTCCTGCGCGTGCGCTGGAACGGTGGCCGGAATCAGGAGGACGGCGAGGCCGAACGGCAAGGCACACCGCAGCGCGAACACGACAGCCGAGCTCTGTGTCATATGTCGATAACCCATTGACGAACTTCGGCCTAAGCTAACACAGGAGCCCACACCCCACAACGCCGGCAACTTGCCGGATCAGTCGTTTGACCCTGCTGCAAGCGCTCGTGTAGCATTGCGCTCCGCCTGATACGGGCCGAAAGATGCCGCTACGGACAGACATTCGGAAGATCCTCGTCATTGGCTCGGGCCCGATCGTGATCGGCCAGGCCTGCGAGTTCGACTATTCGGGCACGCAGGCGTGCAAGGCCCTCCGTTCGGAGGGCTTCGAGGTCGTGCTGGTCAACTCGAACCCGGCGACGATCATGACCGATCCGGAGTTCGCGGATCGGACGTACATCGAACCGCTCGTTCCGCACACGCTCGAGACGATCATCGCGAACGAGCGTCCTGACGCACTCCTGCCCACCGTCGGCGGTCAGACCGCGCTAAATCTCGCGGTCCACCTCGCAGAGTCCGGCGTCCTCGACAAGTACGGCGTCGAGCTGATCGGCGCCAAACTGGCCTCGATCAAGGTCGCCGAGGATCGCCAGCTGTTCAGGCAGGCGATGGAGGAGATCGGGCTCGTGATGCCGCGTGCGCATTACGTGTCGTCGCTCGAGAGCGCGTTCGCGGCGGTCGGCGACACCGGATATCCGTCGATCATCCGGCCGTCGTTCACGCTTGGCGGCACGGGCGGCGGAATCGCCTACAACCCCGAAGAGTTCGAGGAGATCGTCCAGCGGGCGCTCGCCGCGAGCCCCGTCCACGAGACGCTCATCGAAGAGTCGATCATCGGATGGAAGGAATTCGAGCTCGAGGTGATGCGCGACATCGCCGACAACGTCGTCATCGTCTGCTCGATCGAGAACGTCGACCCGATGGGCATCCACACGGGCGACTCGATCACGGTTGCGCCCGCGCAGACGCTGACGGATCGCGAATACCAGGTGATGCGCGATGCCGCGCTCAGGATCATCCGGAAGGTCGGCGTCGAGACGGGCGGTTCGAACATCCAGTTCGCAGTCAGCCCGACGAACGGCGACCTGCGGATCATCGAGATGAACCCGCGCGTTTCGCGTTCGTCGGCGCTCGCGTCAAAGGCCACCGGATTCCCGATCGCCAAGATCGCGGCAAAGCTCGCCGTCGGATACACGCTCGACGAGATCACGAACGACATCACCAAGAAGACACCGGCGAGTTTTGAGCCGAGCATCGACTACGTCGTCGTCAAGATCCCGAAGTGGGCGTTCGAGAAGTTTCCCGCCGCCGATCCGACGCTCGGCACACAGATGAAGTCGGTCGGCGAGGTCATGGCGATCGGCAGGACCTTCAAGGAGGCGTTCCTCAAGGGGTTGCGGTCGCTCGAGACGGGCAGGATTCGCGACGTCGAAGACGTCACCGAAGAGGAGCTCGGCCGGCAGCTCGCCATTCCGTCGGCCGAGCGCGTTCGGTACCTCCGCTATGCGCTGCAGCACGGGATGTCGATCGAGGAGCTGCACCAGATCACGCGGATCGACCGGTGGTTTCTCTATCAGCTGAGCGAGATCGCCGAGATGCAGAACGCGATCGCGCGGGAGTCCATAGGAACGATGTCGCCTGCGCTGCTGCGCGAAGCCAAGCGCATGGGCTTCTCGGACCTGAGGCTGGCGGACGTGCTCGGCACGACCGAGGACGCCGTGCGCGCGCTGCGCAAGGCGCACGACATCCTGCCCGTGTTCAAACGGGTCGACACGTGCGCCGCGGAATTCGAATCGTTCACACCGTACATGTATTCGACGTACGAAGAGGAGTGCGAATCCGCGCCGACGAACGCGCGCAAGATCATGATCCTCGGCAGCGGACCGAACCGCATCGGGCAGGGCATCGAGTTCGACTACTGCTGCGTGCACGCCGCCTTTGCGCTCAAGGAAGACGGGTTCGAGACCATCATGGTCAACTGCAACCCGGAGACCGTCTCGACCGACTACGACACGTCGGACCGGCTGTACTTTGAACCGATCACGTTCGAGGACGTGATGAACATCGTCGAGCTCGAGCGGCCGGAAGGCGTGATCGTGCAGTTCGGCGGCCAGACGCCGCTCAACCTCGCGTTGCGGCTGCTGCGGGCGGGCGTGCCGATCATCGGCACGAGCCCTGAGTCGATCGATCTCGCCGAGGACCGGAAACGCTTTGGCAAGTTGTTGTCCGAATTGGAGATCCCGCAGCCGGCCGCAGGCACGGCGACATCGGTTGAAGAGGCGAGGCGCATCGCCGAGGAGATCGGGTATCCGGTGCTGCTGAGGCCGTCGTACGTGCTCGGCGGGCGCGCGATGTTTATCGCTTACGAGCAGTCCAAGCTCGACGAGTACATGCGCAAGTCGGTCGACGCGAGCCCCGAGCGGCCCGTGCTGATCGACTCGTTCCTGGAAGGCGCCGTCGAGGTCGACGTCGACGCGCTGTCGGACGGCAGGTCGACCGTGATCGCCGGCATTCAGCAGCACATCGAGGAGGCCGGAATTCACTCTGGCGATTCGTCCTCGATTCTGCCTCCGTACAAGATTGCGCCCGAGCATCTCGATACGATGCGCAGCTATACGCGACGGCTCGCGAGCGCGCTGCAGGTCGGGGGCCTGTGCAACATCCAGTTCGCCATCAGCAACGGCATCGTGTACGTGCTTGAGGTGAACCCACGCGCGTCGCGCACGGTGCCGTTTGTGTCAAAGGCGACGGGCTACCCGCTCGCAAAGATCGCCGCACGCTTGATGACCGGTCGCTCGATCGAGTCGTTCGGCCTGCCGGACGAACTGCCCGTGGACCGGTTCTTCATCAAGGCGCCGGTGTTCCCGTTCGTCAAGTTCCCGGGAGTCGACACGATCCTCGGACCCGAGATGCGGTCGACGGGCGAAGTGATGGGCGTCGCGACCGACTTCGGAACGGCGTACCTGAAGGCGCAGATCGGCGCGGGCTTGAAGCTTCCACGCGGCGGAACGGTCTTCATCAGCGTGAGCGACCGCGACAAGGGCGACATCGTGCGCGTTGCACGGCGGCTCGCGGACCTTGGATTCAACATCGTCGCGACTGCGCGCACGCGCGAGGTGCTGATCAGCTCGGGCGTCGACACCGACTTTGTCTTCAAGGTCAACGAGGGCCGGCCGAACATCGTCGACCTGATGAAGAGCGGCAGGATCCAGCTTGTCATCAACACGCCTCTCGGCCGCGCGTCGTTCTATGACGAACGCGCGATCCGCCGCGCGGCGATGCAGCAGGACATTCCGTGCATCACGACGAGCACGGGCGCGGACGCGGTGGCGGACGCGGTGGCCGCGCTGCAGGGAGGCGAGCTGAGCGTCTACGCACTGCAGGAGCTTCACGCGACGCGCGGCAAGACAAAGCCTGCGCCGACCGTGAGCCCTTCGTAGCGAACGCCGAAGCGCGTTCCCTCGTACAGCGGAACGGTCTCCGCCAGCCGAAACCCGAGCGCATATTCGCGGCCGAACTGCGGCGCCCACGTCGCGAGCGGCGACGCCGGGACGCTCCGTGTGTGGAAGAACAGCTCCAGGCCTTGTCCGTACACGAGGTGGCGCAGCAGGCGCCGCTTGTCCGAGCCGCTGACGTCGACCTCGAGCTCGGACAGAAGCCAGACGTCGGCCGAGATCTCGCGCGTCGTCGTGATGCGTCCGGGCGGCGCGACGCATTGGCCGGGCTCGACGCTCGACGCCGCATCGTGTGCGAGCGTCACGCCGACGATCTGTCCCGCGTCGGCGACGGGTGCCGTAACAACGGTCTGGGCGTCATCAGCCCGATCGATCCGCATGACTCGAACCTCGAGCGGCGCGTCGATGTATCCGCTGGCCTCGAGCGTGTCGCCGGATGAGACCCGGCCCGACGCAACTTCGCACGTGGCGATCGAGACGCCTGGCGACGGTCGCCAGACGTTCGACACGAGCAGCAATGGATAGTCGAGCTCGGCGCTCCGGCCAAGCCGGGCCAGCCATCGGCGTCGAACCGCATCCTGATCGTCGGAGTCCGCCAAATCGCGAGGATCATACGCTATCATCACGGCATGGCCGAGTTGCCGATCCTTCACAGCAAGCGCGCCGCCTATGACTGGGTCGAGCGATTGCGAACGCTGCGCGAGGCATATGACCGATCCCTTGTGGCCGATCCCGAGCGTGGACCAGCTGATCGGCGCTGGCTTGATGCGCAACTTGTGCATCACGCGCTGTTGATCAAAGGGGTCGATCCGACCGACGAGGCGGCGGCGCCCGTTGAGGCGGCGGTCGCGCGCGTGCGCGAGGCCGTCGCTGAGGGTCTGGAGCTGACGCCGTCGCTGCTTCTCGAGATCAACGGGCTCGTGGATCCCGTGCGCGGGGGGACGCTTCGCGACGGGCCGCCGGTTGCGGCCTACCAGGGGCACGAATCGCCGCCGCCCGAGACGCTCGAGGCGCTTCTGGGAAATGCGGCGGACTGGTTCACGGCGCCGAGTTTTCTCGGCGACTTTCATCCCGTCGAACAGACGGCGCTCGCCATGGTGCGGATCTGCGACCTGCAGCCGTTCCCGTCAAGCAACGAGCTGACGGCGCGCATTGCGGCGCAGCTGTTTCTGCTGCGGGAGGGGTGGCCACCGGCGATCGTCCGCAGCGAGCTCGAAGCGGACTACCGGCGTGCGATCCTGCACGCGATGCACATGGATACACAGCCGATCGTCGACCTGCTGGCACAGTCGGTCGAGCTGACGCTCGCAGGCGACCTCGCGAGCAGGTACGCAGGCCGCAGATGAACGCAGATATTCGCGAATATCTGCGTTCGTCTACGACTCAATGACTGCGCAAGTGCTCGCCTGGGATTGGCGGCGTCAGTCGCTTGACGTCCATCCG
>JBGAKX010000222.1:0-4880 GCA_044224215.1 Blastocatellia bacterium | reverse complement strand
CAGGCCGAAGTCGAGCGGATGCTTCAGAGCCGCACGGAGTACTTCGAGATCGGTACGCGCATCACGTCCCTATTCACGGGACTCGCGGGGTTTGTGCTGCAGATGCCGCTCGCGCGGTCCGGCCCGCTGCCCGATTCGGGTGAAACGCTCGAGCTTCGCGAGGACCTCAACCGTGTCGAGCAGGAGGCGGCGGACGCCCTCAACGAGCTCTACACGCGGTATCTCGAACTGGTGCGTTCCTACGACGAGTTCGAGGTCCGGATCCAGCCGTCGAACATTCGAATCCTCAGACGCGCGCTGCTCTGGGTTCCAATCGAAAAGGCCCGGGATCACGAGTGATCCGGGGCCTCTGAGTGGAGCAGAGGGGGCTCGAACCCCTGGCCTCCGCATTGCGAACGCGGCGCTCTTCCAACTGAGCTACTGCCCCAAAGACAAGGCGGGATAGTACGCCCGCCGCTCGGTTTGTGTCAACTCGGGCGGCTGTTGGCGTTGCGTCGAATGCAGAGCCGATCGCGTGAAATACCGTGTACCTGGTCAAGCCGCGGCATTCGTGTAATGCGGCTCGCTACGACCGGCAATTGATGCGTGGAACAGGAGCCCGCTTTAGCGGGCTTGCCCGCAGGGCACCTCGCCCGGCCGTTGTACGGCCGGGGGTTCACCAAGAGAAGTCCGCGGCCGTTTCAACGGCCTTGCTCGGACCGGCTTGAGCCAAGTCCGAATCGATTCGGAAGGGGCTGAAGCCCGACGCAGGAAAAAGGGCGCTGAAGCGCCCTTCCAAGTCATTGTTGACGCGACGCCCGGCGGCATAACCGCCGGGCGAACCACCCTTCGGGGAAGCCCGCTCAAGCGGGCTCCCGCAACGCGACACCAGTAATTCGCTTCCGCACCGCAGAGCCGCTCGAGCTGGTCCGTCAGCCCGCGAAGCGGGCGTCTCCACAGACAGCCCACGGTGGAGCGAGCAGAGCGAGCGAAACCGTGGGTGCCCGTCCAGATGGACTGCCGAGCCTGCGTCAGCAGGCGGCTCCAGGCGTGGTGAGCCGCCCGCCTCCGGCGGGCTCGATCGCAGAAACTCGGAATCCCCGGGTTCGCTCGCGCACCTGCGCTCGCTTCACCCGGGGCTGGGGGATGAGCCGCCGGCTTCGCCGGCTCTGCGTCGCAGATGACCGACGCGCGATCGGATGTGGATCGCAGCGCGCTGGGTTACCGCAGAGCCGATCGCGAGAGCGATCGGGGAACCTCCACGTCGCGCGCACCGCTCGGTTCCCCCGATCCCTGACGGGATCGGCTCTGCGTTGCGCTCAAAGGCCCTCGAAATACCGCGCGACGCCCGTGACCGACCGCGCCGCGGCGATCGCCAGCATCAACCGGATACGCGCCTTGTGTCCAGGCAGCGAACCGGCGAACAGACACCCGAGCTTGCGCAACTCGTGCCCGCCTCCCGGGTATCCGTACGTGTCGAGCACGCGGCCGCGCAGGCAGCGCGACGCGATGACGACGGGGAGTCCAGCCGCGACCGCTTCGCGAATGGCGGGCATCGTCTCGGGCGGCACGTTGCCGCGGCCGAGCGCCTCGATCACAAGCCCCTGTGCACCGGTCGAAACTGCCGCGCGGATCATCCGGCCGTCGACTCCGGTTGCCATCTTGACGAGCGCGACGTCGGGGATGCTCTTCGGCACCGGAATGGTCGTGCGCGATACCGGCCGCCTCGCGACGAGCACCCGGTCCTTGTCGACGACGCCAACAGGTCCGAAATCGGGGCTGACGAACGTGTCGATCGCTTCGGTGTGCGTCTTGGTGACCTCCGACGCGGCGTTGATGATGTCGTTCATCACCACGACGACGCCGTGACCCGCGAGCGACGGCTCGATGACGGCCCGAACGGCCGATATCAGGTTTGGCGGGCCGTCCCACCCCAGCTCGGACGCGTTCCGCATCGCGCCGACGAACGCAACGGGCTTTTCGGACCGGTGAATCAGGTCGAGGAAGTACGCGGTCTCTTCGAGCGTGTCGGTTCCGTGCGTGATGACAACGCCGGTCGTCTTCTTGTGCGAAAGCAGCCGTGCCACCATACCGGCCAGCTCGAGCATGAGCGGCGGCGTCATGTGCGGTCCGGGCAGCTTGGCAAAGTTGTTGATGCCAAAGCTCGCGAACTTGTCGAGACCCGGCGCGCTCGCGAGGATCTGTTCGCCGGACCGGACCGGTATGGCTGCGCCGACGACGTTGTCGACCTCCATGGAGATCGTGCCGCCGGTGAAGACGAGCTCGACGTGCGGCTGCATCACAGGTGCGCCGACGCCTTGGCGAGCGCCGCGTCGATCTCGGACGCGTTCGGACCGCCACCCTGCGCCATGTCCGGCCGGCCGCCACCGCGGCCACCCAGCGTCTCGCACGCAACACGCAGCAGCGCGCCGCAATCGACCGAATCGAGCTCCGGCGTCGAGCTGCGCGCAAAGACCAGCCGAGCCGTTCCGCCATCGTCGGACGCAAGCAACACGACCGCGTCGCCCGACGCGAGGATCTTATGGGCGAGCATCCGCAGCTCGTCCGCGGATCGGCCGTCGATCCTGCGCGCGACGATCCGGTAGCCCGTGCGTCTCGCGCCGCCCGAGTAGAGTTGCGAGCCCTCGACCTCGGACGCAATCTCCCACAGTTCCCGAACGCGCTTTCGCAACTGCTTCGCCTCGTCAAACAGCCGCCGGACCTGGTCGGGTCCTTCGTCGCGCCCGGTGGAGAACACTCGAGCTGTTTCGATCGCCGTCCGGTTCGCTCGCCGGTAGTCCGCGAGCGCTCGAGCGCCGCACACGAATTCGATACGCGCCATGCGCTTTGCGCGCTCGACGCCGCGGACGGCGATCAGGCCGATCTCCCCAGTCCGCAACGCGTGCGTTCCGCCGCATGGGTTCCAGTCGAAACCGTCGATCTCGATGATCCGGATCATCCCTTCGCGATCGCTCTGTTTTCGAAGTGGCAATCGAGCGGCCGCCTCGGCATCGACCATGTGCGCGCGAACCTCGAGGTCGCGAAACACCACGTCGTTTGCGAGGGCTTCGGCCTGCGCGATGCGTTCGTCGGTCGCGTCGTCGAGCTCGACGTCGATCTCGGACGTGTCGATGCCCATCCGAAACCCCTTCGTCTCCGCGTCGAAGAGCTGTTCGAACGCGGCCGACAGAACGTGCTGACCGGTGTGCTGCTGCATGTGGTCGCGGCGTCGCGCGGCGTCGACTTCGCCGTGAACCGTCGCGCCGGCATCGATCGATTCGGCGCCGTCGAGCACGTGCAGGATTCGCTCGTCGGGCTCCTCGAGAACGTCGACGACGCGATGGCCGCCAAGTGTTCCCGTGTCGTTCGGCTGGCCGCCGCCCGTCGGATAGAACGCCGTGCGGTCGAGCTCGACCGCGAGGTGTCCGTCCACGAGGTCTGTGGCGACGACGGCGGCGTCAAACGTCAAAATGCGGCTGTCTGCAAAGTAGAGTCTGTCGGTCACCTGCCGGACTTAACCACAGGCCGCGCGGCGAGATCAATACAACGCCCTCGTGATCAGGCACAATGTCGGTGTGGTACTCCTCATTCTCGTCGACGGCGTCGGTGTCGGTCCGCGTAGCGCGTCAAACCCGCTCGCGGATGCGAATTCGCCGTACTTCAGCCACTTCGAGGGCGAACGGCTCGGCGTTCCCCGGGGAGGAGCGGTGACGCTGACGGATGCGCGGCTCGGCGTCGAAGGACTTCCACAGAGCGCGACCGGCCAGGCGACGATCATCACGGGGCGCAATGCCGCGGCGTTTCTCGGGCGACACCTGAGCGCGTTTCCCGGCGGAAGCCTTCGACCGCTGCTGCGTCGCGAATCGCTGTTTCGCCGTCTGCTTGACCGCGACGCGCGGGTGATGCACGCCAACGTCGCGCCGGCGAGCGTTGCGCGACGGCGCGTGCGAACCGTGTCGGCGATGACGGTCGCGGCCGAGGAGGCTGAGTTGCCGCTGAGAACACTCGACGACGTGGCCGCAGGGCGGGCGCTGCATCACGATTTCACGAACCAGCTGCTGGTGTCGTATGGCTGCGACGTGCCGATGCGGACGCCGGAGGCCGCGGGACGCATGCTTGCCGGTATCGCGGCAGACGTGGATTTCTGCGGGTTCGAGTATTTCCTGACGGACGCGGCGGGTCACGCGCAGGACGCCGCTGCGGTGCGCGGAAACATCGCGCGGCTCGATGCGTTTCTCGACGCGGTGCTCGATTCGACGGATCTCGCGAGGCACACGGTCGTCGTCACGAGCGACCACGGCAACGTCGAGGATCTCTCGACGTCGCAGCATACGCTGAATCCCGTGGCGACGATGGCGTGGGGCGTCGATGCTGTTCGGGTGTGCGCTCGAATCGAGTCGCTCGAGCACGTCGCCGGCGCGATCGCGATGCGCGTCCTCGGCGACGACAACGCCTTGCCACAGAACCGCTCACGGTAGGTTCACATGATCTGTTACGTCGCTATGGACGAAATCGCAACGCATTCAGCCCGCGAAGCGGGCGGCTCTTCGCACAGCCCACGGCGTAGCGAGCTGTGCGAGCGGAGCCGTGGGTGGCTGTCAACACAGCCGAGTGAGCCTGCGTGAGCAGGCGGCTCTGACATCGTGAGCCGCCCGCCTGCGGCGGGCTCGTTCGCAACCTTCACGCAACCCCGGGTTCGCTCGCGCCTATGCGCTCGCTTCACCCGGGGCTCTAAGTAGAGTCGCCGGCTTCGCCGGCTCGTAGCCACGCCGTGCCACAGCACCGCTCACGGTAGGTTCACATGATCTGTTACGTCGCTATGGACGAAATCGCAACGCATTCAGCCCGCGAAGCGGGCGGCTCTTCGCACAGCCCACGGCGTAGCGAGCTGTGCGAGCGGA